>NZ_WWFY01000085.1:0-2717 GCF_009864975.1 Pseudonocardia sp. SID8383 | reverse complement strand
CCGCCCCGCCGCGGACGCCGGACCTGTGGTCGCACCCCGCGGCCCAGCTGCGCGCACCGCTGCACGCGGGCCCGGGCGCCTGGCGCGCCTCCGGCCTCCCCCGCTGACCTCGTAGGTACCACCGACCGGCGCCCGGTACCCGGCACACCACGTGCCCGGGGCCGGGCGTCGTCGCGTCCGGCCACGGGGGTGCCGGTCCACCCGGGGGTGGAGGGTGCGAGTCCACCCGGGATCGACCCCGGCGCCGACGCGACGACCGGGCCCGCGGGGAGATCGTTCTCCCCATGGACGCCACCTCACTCGTCATCACGGTCGCGATCGTCGGCCTGGTCCTCTCCACGCAGTTCCGCGGGCAGTTCGTCGGCGGACGACGCGACGTGACGCTCCCGTTCGTCGTGATCGGCATCGGGGTGCTCACCCTCGCCCAGGCCCGCCCGGAGGTCACCGCGGCCGGGCTGGCGCTGCTCGCCGCCGAGCTGGTGCTGGCGGCCGGGCTCGGGGTGCTGCGCGGCCACGCGTTCCGCCTCGGCACCCGCGACGGGTGGGCCTACCGCAGCGGCTCGGCCGCGCTGCTGGTCGCGTGGGTGCTGACCATCGGTGTGCGGGTCGGCGCCGGGGTCCTCGGCGGGGCCGTCGGTGCCGGACTGCTGCTGTCGGCGTCGTCGGCGCTGGTCTTCGGCGGCAGCCTGCTGGTCCAGAGCCTCGTGCTGCGACGCCGGGTGGCCGCGGCCGGGCTGCCGGTCCGGCCGGACGAGGCACGCCGTGCCCGCGCGGCGGCCTGAGCGTCCCGCCCGGCCCGGCCGCTGTGTCAGAGTGAAACGGTGAGCACGCCCGCCGCCCGCACGGCCCGCCGCGTCGAGCCCGACCGGTCGTCGCTGCTCGGGGTGCCCCGGCGGCTGGTGTCGCTGCTGTGGCTGCCGATCGTGCTGTTCCTGCTGTTCTGGTCGCCGGCCCAGCAGGTCTCGCCGACCTGGCTCTACGCCGGGCTCGTCCCGGCCGTCGCCGGGTGGGTGGTCTTCGCCCTCTACCGGAGCATGCCGCCGGTCGCGACGGTCCTGACCAGCGTCGCGCTCGCCGGGGGCGGGGTCGCCCTGCTGGCCGGGTCCGACGGCTGGACCACCTCGGCGGCCTTCCCGATGATGGCGGTGTTCGTGGCCGCACTGCGGCTGCCGTACCGGACCGCGCTGTTCGTCGACGTGCCGGTCATCGCGGCCACCACGATCGTCGTCGGGCCCTACACCTCGGTGTGGGACGCGCTGCTGGTGGTCGCCGCGCTGACCGCGATGGTGCTGTTCGGGATCGGCCGCCGCGACTCCGCCCGCCGGCTCGAGGAGCACGAGCAGACACTCGTCGCCGACGCCAGGGCCCGCGAGGAGCACGCCCGCGCCGAGGCCATCGCCGACCGCGCCCGGGTCGCCCGCGACGTGCACGACGTGCTGGCTCACTCGCTGTCCGCGCTGGCCGTCCAGCTCCAGGGTGCCCGGCTGATGGCACTGCGCGACGGGGCCGCGCCGGACACGATCTCCCAGATCGAGCGGGCCCAGCGGCTCGCCTCCGACGGGATCACCGAGGCCCGCCGCGCCGTGCGGGCGCTGCGCGAGGGACCGGCGCCGGTCGACGTCGCCGAGGAGCTGCGTGAGCTCGGCCGGGCGCACCCGGACGCGACCGTCGAGGTCGCCGACGGGCTGCGCCTCGGCGCGCGGGAGGGCGAGACCGTGCTGCGCACCGCGCAGGAGGCACTGTCCAACGCCCGCAAGCACGCCCCCGGCGCCCCCGTGACGGTGCACCTGCGCCGCGACGGCGACGGCGCCGAGCTGGAGGTCGTCGACATCGCCGGGACACCTCCGCCGCCCGGCGACGGCGAGGGCTCCGGCCTGGTCGGAATGGCCGAGCGGGCGGCACTCGTCGGCGCCGAGCTGCAGACCGGTCCAACCCCCGACGGCTGGCGGGTCCGGCTCCGGCTGCCCGCCCGCTCCCCGGACCGCGAGAGGATCACGACGTGAGCGCCCTGCAGGTGGTCCTGGCCGACGACCAGCGGATCGTGCGCGACGGCCTCGCCACCGTCCTGGGCCTGCTCGACGGCATCGAGGTCGTCGGCACCGCGTCCGGCGGCGACGAGGCGGTCGCCCGGGTCGCCGAGCTGGCCCCGGACGTGCTGCTCACCGACCTGCGGATGCCCGCGGGCGACGGCGTCTCGGCGACCCGCCGGGTCCGCGACGGACATCCCGGCACCGCCGTCGTCGTGCTCACCACCTACGTCGACGACGACGCCGTGGTCGACGCGATCGCCGCGGGCGCCTCGGGCTGGCTGTCCAAGGACGCCGACGCCGAGGCCATCGGCCGGGCCCTGCGCTCGGCCGCCGACGGTGTGTCCACCGTGGACGCCGGCGTACTGTCCCGGCTGGTCGCCGCCCGCGCGTCGACCGTCCCGGCGGCACCGGTCGACCCGCCGGACGGGCTGACCCCGCGCGAGGTCGAGGTGCTCGGGCTGATCGCCGAGGGCCTGTCCAACACCGAGATCGCGCGACGGCTCGTGGTCGGCGAGGCGACGGTGAAGACCCACGTCAACCACCTGTTCGCCAAGACCGGGCTGCGCGACCGCGCCCAGGCCGTCGGCTACGCCTACCGCCACGGCCTGGCCGGCCGCTGACGCCGCCCCCACGGCCCCACGGCGTCCGGCGAGCGCCGTGGCGACCCGTAGCGTCGCCCGGCACCCG
>NZ_WWFY01000838.1:0-200 GCF_009864975.1 Pseudonocardia sp. SID8383 | reverse complement strand
GCGACGCAGCGGTCCACGACGGCGTCGACGATGCGGCGCAGCCCGCCCGGCACCCACCACGCGCCGAACTCCTGCTCGACGAAGGCGGTCACCGCCAGCACCGCGGGGGTGCGGCGCGGGTCGGAACCGGAGTAGGTGGCGTAGCGGTTCAGCCAGGTCCGCAGCCGCGGGTCGGGCAGCAGCCGCGCGCCCAGCCCGTC
>NZ_WWFY01000837.1:0-224 GCF_009864975.1 Pseudonocardia sp. SID8383 | reverse complement strand
TGGAGGACGTCCTGGGCGGCGGGGTCGCGGCCGCGCTCGCCCGCACCGCGGACCAGCTCCACGACGACGACGCCGCCCTCTCCGTCGCCGCGGCCCGGCTGCTGTCCGCGGCCCGCGTGGCCACGGACGGTGAGCGGAATGCACCGGCGGGGGGGCCCGGGCCGGGTGATTCCGGCGACAACGGCTCACCACCGGGTACCGCCGTGACCGACCCGACCGGGGCC
>NZ_WWFY01000836.1:0-248 GCF_009864975.1 Pseudonocardia sp. SID8383 | reverse complement strand
AGCACGAGCGCCGTGGAGCCGGCGGCCAGCACGGCGAGCCGGTCGAGCACCGCGTCGGTGGTGACCGGGTCCAGTCCGGTGGTCGGCTCGTCGAGGACGACGACGGCCGGCCCGGTCACCAGCGTCTGGGCCAGCGCGACCCGCTGCTGCTGCCCGCCGGAGAGCCGGTGCGGGTGGCGGCGGAGCAGGTGCGGCTCGGCTCCGAGGCCGGCCCGCTCGCAGGCCTCGGTGACCGCCCGGGCCCGGGC
>NZ_WWFY01000835.1:0-265 GCF_009864975.1 Pseudonocardia sp. SID8383 | reverse complement strand
GAGCGTCCCGAAGTAGTGGGTCCACTTCGACGGCGCCGGGGTGAGCAGCACGAACCCGAGTGCGAGGCCGGCCAGGGGGACCGGTGTCCACCGCAGACCGGGACCCCACCGGTGCGCGCCGCGCGCGACCAGCGGCAGCGCCGCGACCAGCATCGCGACGGCGAGCAGCACCGGCACCCGGCGGCCGAGGCCGCCCTGCTCGGTGCCGAACCCCAGTAGGTAGCTCCAGCGGCGCAGCTCCTGGAACCACGGTGTGGCCGGGCCG
>NZ_WWFY01000834.1:0-288 GCF_009864975.1 Pseudonocardia sp. SID8383 | reverse complement strand
CGTGAGCCCGGCACCCGACGCGGCGGCGTGCACGTCCTCCCGGGTGATCCGGCCGTCCCGCCCGGTCCCCGTCACCGCCCGCAGGTCGACGCCCAGCTCCCGTGCGAGCAGCCGGACCGGCGGCGGAGCGAGCGGGACCTGGGCGGCACGCGGTCCGACCGCGTCGCCCCCGGCCCGGCCGTCGGAGCCCCCGGTCTGCCCGTCGGAGCCCCCGGCTCCCGGGTCGGCTCCGGTGGACGTCCCGGGAGCGGCCTGCTCGGGCGACCCGAGCGACTGCTGGGGCGACGG
>NZ_WWFY01000833.1:0-377 GCF_009864975.1 Pseudonocardia sp. SID8383 | reverse complement strand
AGCGGGCCGCCGGTGCCGCGGCGCGTCGCGAGCCGCACCGCGCCCAGCGCGACGACGGCGACGGTCAGCAGGACCGGCAGGCGTCGTCCCCAGGTGCCCTGGTCGTCGGGGCCGAGGAGGTTGGCGTAGTGCACGAACTCCTGCCACCACTGGTACTGGAAGTAGTACCAGCGGTGCACGGCGACGGACTCGCGCACGTCGGCGAGGGTCTGGTCGGCCAGCCCGAGCGGCACGACCACGCTGGCCGCGGCGAACGCGACGGCGGCCGTCGCGAGCCGGGTGGCCCACGGCGCGTGCGCGAGGTGCCACCACACCAGCGGTAGCGCGAGCAGCAGCGGCATCGCGGCGACCAGCGCGGTCGGCGCGGTCGTCACCCC
>NZ_WWFY01000832.1:0-394 GCF_009864975.1 Pseudonocardia sp. SID8383 | reverse complement strand
TGAGGGCGCCGCCGCGCACGGCGGCCTGGGTCTCCCCGGCCGCGGCCAGGCCGGGCAGTGCCGCCAGTGCGGCGTCGAGACCGGCGCCGGGGTCGGCCGGGTCGAGGTCGAGCAGCAGCATGCTGCCCGGGACCTCCGACTGGGCGGAGCGTACGAGCCCCCACACCGGGGCGGCGCCGAGGTCGTGGACGTCCTCGGCCGGTCCGGTGGCGACCGCACCCCGGGTGACGACGACGAGCCGGGAGCCCGCCGTGCGGGAGTCACCGGACCAGCGCTGCAGCAGCTCCAGCACGGCACCGGTGGTGGCGCGGGTCCGGCCGGGGAGGTCCGCGCCCCCCATGTCCGGTGTCCCGGCTCCCGGCGCCCCGGTGATCGGCGCCCCGGTGATCGGCGC
>NZ_WWFY01000084.1:0-2818 GCF_009864975.1 Pseudonocardia sp. SID8383 | reverse complement strand
CGACGGGGGCGTCGAGCAGCCCGTCGCTGCTCACCCGGCAGACCGCGGCCGCCAGCGGCGCCCCGCCGCGCGCGACGATCTCGCGGGTCGCCCACGCCGCGCGCAGGGCGTCGGCGACACGGGCGACGTCGGTGTCGTCGTGCACGTCGGGCAGCACCACGTCGATGTCCCCGGCGCCGGTCAGCACCCCGGTGAGCGCGCCGGAGCGCACGTCGTCGATGCCGACCGTGACCGGTGTGCGCGCGGACTTCTCCCGGACGTAGCCGGGCAGATGGCCGTCGCGGTAGCCGAAGACCGGGTCGCGGGCGAACTCCGTCTCGTGCGCCGGGAGGATCTCGCCGCCGACGCGTACCCGGTGCGTGCCGTCGACGGTCGTGCGTCCGCCGCCGGGGAAGGCGGGGACGAACAGCACCGGCGCGGCCGGGTCGACGGCGTCGCACTCGGCGAACACGTGCCCGCGCAGCGTCGAGTCGCCCCGCAGCACCAGCCGGACCCGCTCGCCGAGCCGCCCGCCCGCGACGTCGGCGTCGGCGCGGATGCCCGACACCAGTGCGACGGCGGCCTGTTCGTCGAGCGCGCGGGTGTTGGTCAGCAGGTACACCGCGTCGGCCCGGCGCAGGGCGTCGGTGAGCACGTCGGCGTCCCACCGGAGCAGGACCTCGACCCCGGTCGCGGACTGCGTGCCGGTCGGGTCGTCGTCGCAGACGAGGATCTTCACCGCTCCCGCCCCGGGGTGTCGAGCAGCGCGTCGGCGCGGGTGCGGAACAGCGCCGTGCCCCACATCATCGCCGCGGCGAGGAAGGCGAGAACCCCCAGTGAGACGACGCCCCACGTCCCGGCCTCGGTCGGGACGGCCTCGTTGATCGCGGTCCGCATGATCGGCGCGACGAAGCCGCCGAGGTTGCCGATCGAGTTGATCAGACCGATGCCGGTGGCCGCCGCGGCTCCGGTGAGAAACGCCGTCGGGAACGACCAGCTGATCGGGCCGGCGCACAGGAACGCCGACACCGCCACGGTGATCGCGACGATGCCCAGCAGCGCCTGTCCGTTCGCCCCGGCCCAGGCCGAGGCGAGGATCGCGGCCCCGGTCAGGAGGAAGGCGATGCCGCCCCAGTTGCGGCGCCGCGCGACGGTGTCGGCGTGCCGGCCGACGACGTAGCAGAAGACCAGGCCGACCGCCCAGGGGATCGCGGCGACGAGTCCGACCTGCCAGCCGACGTCGCGCCCGAGCAGGCCTGCGACCTGCTGGGGCAGGTAGAACGTGGTGCCGTAGACGGCCACCTGCAGGCAGAAGTAGATGACGGTGAAGTACCAGACCTTGCCGTTGAGCATCGCCGGGACGATCCCGCGCGGGCCGTCGGCGTCGCGCACGGTGTCCTCGTGCGCCATGACCTCGCGCATCGCGGCCTTCTCGCGCTCGTCGAGCCAGGTCGCCTTCTGCGGGGAGTCGGTCAGCAGGAAGTACGCGGCCACGCCGGCGACGATCGCCATGACGCCCTCGACGAAGAACATGACCTGCCAGCCGTGCCAGGGCGTGAGGGTGTCGCCGAAGCTGATCAGCCCACCCGACAGCGGCGCCCCGAGCATCTGGCTGAACGGCTGGGCCAGGTAGAAGATCGCGAACATCTGCACGCGCTTCTTGTTCGGGAACCACTGCGACAGGAACATGATCACGCCGGGGAACAGCCCGGCCTCGGTGACGCCGAGCAGGAACCGCAGGAACACGAACATCGTGTCGTTCGTGGTGAACGCGAACGCGCTCGCGACCACGCCCCAGGTCACCGCGATCCGGGCCAGCCAGAACCGGGCGCCGAAGCGGTCGAGCAGCAGGTTGCTGGGGATCTCGAAGATCGCGTAGCCGATGAAGAAGATGCCCGCGCCCAGGGCGAACGCCCCGGCGCTGATGCCGCGGTCGACCTGCAGCCCCTCCTCGGCGAAGCCGACGTTGGTGCGGTCCAGGAACGCGACGAAGTAGAGGACCACCAGCATCGGCATGAGCCGGGTGGTGGCCTTGCGGATGCCGGACGCGAGGTGCGGGCTGTCGAGCAGCGCGCGCGGCGTGCGGTCGCCGGTGGTGGGTTCCACGATCTCCCCTTCGAGGTCGTGTGCGGGCGGACGGGTCAGAGGACCAGCACGAGGCCGATCGCGACGAGGACGAGGCCGATCGCGAGGAACGCGACGCGCGACCACGACCAGCCGGGGAACGGTTCACGGGGCACGCGGGCTCCTAGTGCATGTAGAGGCCGCCGTCGACGTTCAGGGTCTGGCCCGTCACGAAGCCGGAGTCGGGCCCGATGAGGTACGCCGCGGCGGCGGCGACGTCGTGCGGGGTGCCGATGCGCGCCACCACGCCGTCGGCGGCCATGGCCGCCTTGCGCTCGGGCGAGAGGGTGCCGCCCATGATGTCGGTGTCGATCGGGCCGGGGGCGATCACGTTCGCGGTGATCCCGTGCGGGCCCAGCTCGCGGGCGACCGAGCGGATGAAGCCCTGGATGCCGGCCTTCGCCGCGGAGTACGGGGTCTTGGAGTAGGTGCCGCCGCCGCGCTGGGCGGAGACCGAGGAGATGCCCACGATGCGTCCGACGCCGTGGGCGACCAGGCTGCGGGCGACCCGCTGGGTGACCCAGTGGGTGCCGTCGAGGTTCACGGCCACGACCCGGCGCCACTCCTGCTCGTCGACGTCGAGGTAGGGGACCGGGGAGGCGACCCCGGCGAACGCGACCAGCGCGACCAGCTGCGGCAGCTGCTGCTCCAGCGCGTCCACCGCGGCGACGGCGGCCTCGCGGTCGGCGACGTCGGCGCCGACGCCCGCGGCGCA
>NZ_WWFY01000831.1:0-451 GCF_009864975.1 Pseudonocardia sp. SID8383 | reverse complement strand
CGCGCCGCCCGCCGAGGCCAGGGCCAGCACGACCGCGCCGGTCGTGAACACCGCGCGCCGCCCCAGCCGGTCGGCCAGGGTCCCCGCGGTCAGCAGCACCGCGGTGAGCCCCAGGCTCATCGAGCTGAGGATCCAGGAGCGCCCCGACGGCGAGGAGCCCAGGTCGGCCGCGATCGGGGCCAGGGTGGCCAGCGGCGCGGTGTAGCTGACCAGGGCCAGCATCGTGCCGAGCGACGCCACCGCCACCGTGCGTCGGGCCACGCCGCCACCCCCGTCATCACCGCGGACCGGTCAAGATCGGGACGGACGCTACGCCGTGCGGGCTCAGCTGGGGAGGCCGAGCAGCGCGGGCAGGTCCGCGACCGAGTCGATGACGGCGTCGGCGCCCGCCGCACGCAGCCGCGGCTCGCCGTGCGCCCCACCCCGCACCCCGACCGCGAGCCCCGCCCCC
>NZ_WWFY01000830.1:0-478 GCF_009864975.1 Pseudonocardia sp. SID8383 | reverse complement strand
GACGCGCACCGGGCACGGGAGCCGGTACCCGGCCGGGCCGCCGGGCGGCCCCGCAGCACGAGTGCCCGCGGTCCGGCTGCCCGCGGTCCGGGGGTCCACGGTCCGGGTGTCGGCGGCCCGGGTGTCCGCCGCAGTGTGCTCCCCGGGGAGGAGCGGGCCGACCGTCCCGGCGACCACGACCAGCTCCGCACCGGTCGCACGCACGAGCGACGCGAGGTCGGAGCCCCGCTCCCCCACCCGCTCCGGCACCCCGTCGCGGACCAGCACCACGTCGTCGTCGACGACCAGGACCGGCCCGTCCGGCAGCTCCGGTTCCGCCGCGAGCACCGCGACCGCCGCCGGGACCACCAGCACCCGCGGGCCTCCGGGGAAGGCGCCGCCCGCCGTCGTCCCGACCCGGACGACGACCCCGGGCGGCTCGTCGCCGAAGAAGTCCGCGACGGCCGTCGCCGGGGGTGTGCCGGGCGGGGCCGCGGCG
>NZ_WWFY01000829.1:0-650 GCF_009864975.1 Pseudonocardia sp. SID8383 | reverse complement strand
CGGCTCCGACGGGCTCGGCGGGCGCGCTGCGTCGCTGCCCGGCCCCGCCGCACCGATGCCCGGGTCCGGGGCCGCGTTGATGGCGCGGGTCCTCGAGGAGGCGACCGAGCCGGTCACGATCGCCTCGATCGGCCCGCTCACCGACACCGCGATCCTGCTGGCCGCCCGCCCGGATCTGGTGGGGCGGATCGAGCGGGTCGTCGTCATGGGCGGGGCGATCGGCGGCGGGAACGTCACCGGTGCCGCCGAGTTCAACGTCCACGCCGACCCGGAGGCCGCCCACCGTGTCCTGGCCCAGGACCCCGGCGAGGGCTCCGTGCCGGTCGCGCTGGTGCCCCTGGAGACCACGCTGGGCTGTGCCGCGGGCCCGGAGTGGGTCGCCGCACTGGGCGACGCCGACCCGGTCGGCGCCGAGCTGGCCGCGATGATCGCCCCGTACATGCGGTTCTACCGGGAACGCTACGGCCGCGACGCGGTCGCCCTGCACGACGCGACGGCGCTGCTGGAGTGCGTCGCACCCGGGTCGCTGACGCCGACGCCGACGGCGCTGACCGTGGACACCGGGTTCGGCCCCGCCCGCGGGGCGACCGTGCCCGCCGGACCCGGCACCCGCCCGGTGGACGTGCTGTCCGCGCCGGACGTGCCGGCCG
>NZ_WWFY01000828.1:0-1398 GCF_009864975.1 Pseudonocardia sp. SID8383 | reverse complement strand
GACGGCGGTGTCCCCCGCGTCCCCGTCCGCCGCTCCACCGGCGGCGGGCAGCGCCAGGTCGAACCCGGCCGCCCGGCCGCGGGCCCGAACCTCCACGGCGCCGTCGGCGCCACCGGTGACCAGGCGGCTCACCGTCCAGGCGGGCTCCCCGACCCGCCAGCCACCGGGGACGTCGAAGGGGTCCACCACGGGCCCGGCCGGCTCCCGGCGCAGCAGCCCGAGACCCGCGACCGCACCGAGGACGTCGGCGGGCACCGCGTCGTCGACGAGCGCGGCACCGCGCCGGGCGATCAGCCCGGTGTCGAGGTCACCGGCGCGGACGTCGTCGTCGGCGAGCAGGGCCCGGAGGAACCCGATGTTGGAGTCGAGCCCGAGCAGCACCGTGTCGCGCAGCGCGGCGTCGAGCCGGCGCAGCGCCTCGTCGCGGGTCGCGCCGTGGGCGATGACCTTGGCCAGCATCGGGTCGTAGTCGGACCCGACGACGGTGCCGGTCTCGATCCCGGCGTCGACCCGCACCCCGGGCGGCGGCGTCCAGTCCAGCACCGGCCCGCCGGAGGGGAGGAAGGTGAGCGCGTCGCCGGACACCGCGGTGGCCTCGGCGTACACCCGGGCCTCCATCGCGTGCCCGGTGAGCACCACGTCGTCCTGGGTGATCGGCAGCGGCTCCCCCGCGGCGACGCGCAGCTGCAGCTCGACCAGGTCCAGACCGGTGACCTCCTCGGTGACCGGGTGCTCGACCTGCAGGCGGGTGTTCATCTCGAGGAAGAAGAACTCGTCGGGACGGTCCGAGCTCACGATGAACTCGACGGTCCCGGCGCCGGTGTAACCGACGCTGCGGGCGGCCTCGCAGGCGGCGCGGCCCATCTCGTCGCGCTGCGCGGGGGTGAGCAGAGCCGACGGCGCCTCCTCGATGATCTTCTGGTGGCGGCGCTGCAGCGAGCACTCGCGCTCGCCGAGGTGCACGACGGCGCCGTGCGCGTCGGCCATCACCTGGATCTCGATGTGCCGCGGCGTGGTGACCAGCCGCTCGACGAGCAGGGTGTCGTCGCCGAAGGAGCCGCGGGCCTCGCGGCGCGCACCGGCGATCGCGTCGGCCAGCTGCTCCGGGGAGTGCACCTCGCGCATGCCCTTGCCCCCGCCGCCCGCGGACGGCTTGAGCAGCACCGGGTAGCCGATGTCGGCGACGACGGAGGCCAGGTCGTCGTCGGTGAGGCCGGAGCCGTCGGAGCCGGGCACGACCGGGACCCCGGCCTTGGCGACGGTCTGCTTGGCGCGGATCTTGTCGCCCATCGCCTCGATCGCCGACGACGGCGGCCCGACGAAGGCGATCCCCGCCTGCTCGCAGGCGGCGGCGAACGCGGTGTTCTCGGACAGGAAGCCGTAGCCGGGGTGGATCGC
>NZ_WWFY01000827.1:0-680 GCF_009864975.1 Pseudonocardia sp. SID8383 | reverse complement strand
GGCCTGCTCGCCCTGGGCGCCGACCCCGACGACGCCTGGGCCGCCGCCGGCTCGGTCCCCGAACTCGCCGGGTTCGCCCGCGCGGCGGGCCGGTCGGCCCGTACCGGTGCCGCCCTCGGACGCTCCGCCGCGGCGGAGGCGGCCCGGCTGCGCGCCGGTCTGGCGGACCTCGCCGAGGAGCGGGCGCAGCGCGCCGCGGTCCGCATCACCGCCCCGCTGGGGCTCTGCTTCCTGCCCGCCTTCCTGGTCCTCGGCATCGTGCCGGTCGTGATCGGGCTGGCCGGGGAGGCGTTCGCGCGGTGGTGACCACCGCCGCGCGGCGACCGGGTCCGCACCCCGCGGGCCCCCGACGAAGGAGACACCGATGACCCCCACCCGTTCCCTGCTGCACCGCCGGCTGCGCGCACTCGCCGCCGACGACGACGGTATGTCCACCGTCGAGTACGCCGTCGGCACCGTCGCGGCTGCGGCGTTCGCCGCACTCCTCTACGCGATCGTCAGCGGCGGCGACGTCCTCGCCGCCCTCACCGGGATCGTCCAACGTGCGCTGTCCACGACGCTCTGACCCCCACCGCACCAGCCGCGGTGGTCGCCGCACCATCGGCCGGGCTGCAGCCGTCGGCGCCACGAACAGCCTGGCGAGTTCCCCGGCGGACGACGACGGTGCGGTCACCGTCGAG
>NZ_WWFY01000826.1:0-684 GCF_009864975.1 Pseudonocardia sp. SID8383 | reverse complement strand
GTCGGCGCCGGCGCCCGACGGCCCGGCCATCGGTGTGGAGCCCTCGTGCGTGGTCGCCGCGGTCTGGACCGCGTACGCGGCCGGCGCGGCGACCCCACTCAGGACCGCGACGCCGAGGACCACGGCGAGCCACCGTCGCCCCCGGGCGGGGACCAGCAACGCCGCGCCGGCGGCGACGCCCGCCACCAGCACCACCCACCGCAGCCACGGCAGGAACTGCGGCGACCCGCCGAGCAGTACGAACGCCCACACCGTGGTCCCGGCGGAGGCGACGGCGAGCACCCCACGGACCCACCGGCGGTCCCGGTACCGCAGGAGCTCGCGGGCGCCGACCGCGACCAGCGCCGCGATCCCGGGCGCGAGGGCAACCGCGTAGTACGGGTGGACGATGCCCTCCATCAAGGACAGCACCAGCACGGTCACCAGCGTCCAGCCGCCCCACACGATCAGCGAACCGCGGACCGCGTCGGTGCGCGCGGCTCGACCACGGAGCACCAGCGCCGCGACGAACAGGAGCAGCGCGGCCGGCAGCAGCCAGGAGACCTGGGTGCCGAAGGAATCGCCGAACATCCGCAGGAACCCGGCCCGGCCGCCGAAGGCCGCGCCCATACCGCCCCCGGGCCCGCCCGGTGGCATGCCGCCCCCGGGCACGGCACCGGCCGCGCCGCCCGGGAGACCGGCGGC
>NZ_WWFY01000825.1:0-906 GCF_009864975.1 Pseudonocardia sp. SID8383 | reverse complement strand
TGCACGCCGCGGTCCGGCGCGTCGCCGGGCCGGGGGCCGGGCTGGTCGCCGGGGCGGCGCTCGCGCTCACCCCGGTCGCGGTGCTGATGTTCCGCTTCGACAACCCCGACGCGATGCTCGTGCTCGTCCTGACCGGCGCCGCCTACGCGCTCACCCGGGCGGTCGAGCAGGGCCGCACCCGGTGGCTGGTGCTCGTCGGCCTCCTGGTCGGCTACGGCTTCCTCACCAAGATGCTGCAGGCGTTCCTGGTGCTGCCGGCGTTCTCCGCCGTGTGGCTGCTCGCCGCCCCGCTCGCCTGGTGGCCGCGGATCCGGGCGCTGCTCGTCGCCGGTGCCGCGCTGCTGCTCTCGGCGGGCTGGTGGGTGCTCGTCGTGGAGCTGTGGCCGGCCGCGGACCGGCCCTGGATCGGCGGCTCCCAGGGCGACAGCGTGCTGGAGCTGGTCTTCGGCTACAACGGCTTCGGCCGGCTCACCGGCGACGAGGTCGGCTCCGTCGGCGGCGGCGCGGGCGGACGTGCCGGTGGCTGGGGCGAGACCGGGCTGCTGCGGCTGTTCGGGTCGGAGATGGGTCGTGAGGCGTCCTGGCTGTTGCCGGCCGCGCTCGTGCTGACGGTCGTGCTGCTGTGGTGGACCCGGCGGGCACCGCGCACCGACCCGCTGCGTGCGGCGACCGTGCTGTGGGGCGGCTGGCTGCTGGTCACCGGGCTGACGTTCAGCCTGATGGGCGGGATCGTGCACAGCTACTACACCGTCGCGCTGGCTCCGGCGGTCGCCGCGCTGGTCGGGATCGGCGGGGCGACGCTGTGGCGGGACCGTGCGTCCGCGGCCGCCCGCTGGTGGCTGGCCGCGGCGGTCGCGGCGACGGCCGTGTGGGCCTACGCGCTGCTGCCCACGGCCTGGCTGGGGT
>NZ_WWFY01000824.1:0-1125 GCF_009864975.1 Pseudonocardia sp. SID8383 | reverse complement strand
GGGCCGGGCGTGCCGGACGGGACCCCGCCCGGTGGGCGTCCGCGCACCCGGGTGCTGCCGCCCGCGTCGGACACGACCCGTGCGGTCGGCCCCGGCGGTCCGGTGGGCCCGGTCGGCGGCGGACCGAACGGACCCGGTGGGTCCGGGGGCTCGGGCGGGTCCGGTGACGGCTCCGGCGACGCCTCGTCGGACACCACGAAGGCGAGTGGCCTCAAGGCCGACCTCAGCCCGACGAAGATCGCAGCCGGCGCCGGCGCGGCGATCGTCACGGCGGTGCTCGGCTCGTTCCTCGGCGCGGTCGGCACGGTGATCGGCGCGGCGCTCGGCTCGATCATCTCGACGCTGGCCACCACGCTGTTCACCCGCTCGCTCGAGGTCAGCAAGGACAAGGCACTCGAGCTGAAGGACAAGGCGACCCGGCGCGGCAAGGGCGTCGCCGAGGGCACCGCGGTCGCCGCGCAGAACGGTTCCGGCCACGGTCTCGCCGGGCCCACCGGCGAGGAGACGGTGCTGCTGGACCCGTGGCAGGCACCCGGTGGCACCACCCGTGCCGCCGGAGCGGGCCACAGCCGGTTCCGCCGGGTCCGGGTCACCCGCAAGACGGTCATCGTGTCCGCGGTGCTCGGCGTCGTCACCTTCGCGGTGTCGATGTTTCTGATCTCGGGCATCGAGTTCGTGAAGGGCTCGTCGCTGTCCGGCTCGTCCGGGACCTCGGTGAGCAACGTCGTCCGTGGCGGTGCTCCCCCCACCCAGCAGGAGAACGACCGGGGCGACGGCTCCGGGGGCGACTCGTCGACCTCGTCGTCGAGCTCGACCTCCACCGAGGAGTCGGGCACCAGCACGTCGGAGTCGTCGACCGGCACCCGTGACCGGGACTCCGGTCAGGACGGCTCGGGCTCGTCGAACCCGCTGCAGGACGGGCTGAACCGGGTCCTGCCGACCCAGCAGCCGGGCTCCGGCCAGTCGGGTCAGGACTCGGGCGGGCAGGACCCCGGCGGCCAGGGCTCGGGCGACCAGGGTTCCGGCACGCAGAACTGACCTGTGTGCCGCGGCGCCGGATCCCGGCGCCGCGGGGCCGGTCCGAGCGCGGCCGGTTCGAGCGCGGGCGGGGCCCGGCGCGGGCGG
>NZ_WWFY01000823.1:0-1275 GCF_009864975.1 Pseudonocardia sp. SID8383 | reverse complement strand
CCGCGGCGCCCAGCCGCCCTGCATGTCCGGGCAGCCGCCGAACACCTCGTCGCCGGGGGCGAACCCGGTGACGCCGTCGCCGACCTCCAGCACGGTCCCGGCGACCTCGCGGCCGAGCACCGCGGGCCCGGCGACGCCGTAGTCGCCGTCGCGCATCCGCCGGTCGCCCGGGTTGACCCCGGCCGCCCGAACCCGCACGAGCAGCTCACCCGGCCCGGGCCGCGGCTCCTCGACCTCGACGAACGCCTGCTGCTCCGGGCCACCCGCCGCCACGAACCCGTACCCGCGCACCCGCCACCTCCGTGATCGGTCCCGGGCTCCCACGCTACGTCCGGCGGGCCCGGGATGCGCGAAGATCACGATCCGGTATATCGTTAGCATATGCAACGGACTGTGCCGACCGCGTCCGACCGCCTCCTCCGGGCCCGTGACCGGTTCGTCGCCTCCGACCCCGGCCTCGTCCGGCTCGTCTCGGCGGTCCGCGCCGTGCTGGCGATCGCCACCGCGCTGGGCGTGGAATACCTCGTCGCGACGGTGACGGGCACCCCGCCGCTGGTGCCGATGATGCTCGGGGCGGTGGTGGCGATGCTGGCCTCGTTCGGGGTCGTCGACGCCACCCGCGCCGGGCAGGCGGTCACGCTGTGCTTCCTGGCCCTGTCGATGCTCGCCGGGATGGGCGTGGCGCTGCTCGTCGACCGGAACCGGCTCGCGTCGCTGACCGCGTTCGTCGTCGTGGTGTTCGTCGCGGTCTGGGTGCGCCGCTTCGGGCTGCGGTACTTCGTCTGCGGCATGGGCGGGTTCATGGGCTACTTCTTCGCCCTGTTCCTGAACCTGCGCCCGGAGATGCTGCCCGGGGTGGCCTTCGTCGTCGCGGTCGCGATCGTCTGGGTGATGCTGCTGACGCTGGTGCTGCTCCCGATCCGCAACGACCGGGTGCTCCGCCGGATGCTGCGCTCGTTCGAGGCGCGGCTCGCCGGTCTCGCCGGGACCGTGCTCGCCCTCGACGGGCACGCCCCCGGCACCGCGGAGCGGGAGCGCGCCGAGGCCCGGCTGGCGAGCCGTCTGGTCCGGGTGAACGAGGCCGCGCTGGTCATCGACGGGCAGCTGGGGACCCCGGCCGCCGTCGCCGACGACGACGCCGCCCGGATCGTCCGCCGGGCGGTGTTCGACGCCGAGCTGGCCGTGACCGCGCTGACCCGGGTCGGCCCCGGCACCCTGGACTGCGACGACGCCCGCGCGGTCCTCACCGCACTGCACGGCGGCCGCTGGGACGCG
>NZ_WWFY01000822.1:0-1432 GCF_009864975.1 Pseudonocardia sp. SID8383 | reverse complement strand
GCCCGGCCGGCCCGGCCCCGTCGGTCGCCGAGGCGGCCCCCGGCCCGGGGACCCCCGGGACCGGGGCCGTGGGTGCCGACGGTGCCGACCACTCCGCGGTGCAGCTCCCGCCCTCGCCCGCGATGGTCTGCGACGCCGGGGGCGTCGTCGTCCACACCAACGCCGCACTCCGCCGCCTCGCCGGCTCCGCCGACCCGACCGGCATGCGGCTCCCGCAGCTGCTCGTCGGCCCGGACTCCGACGCCCGTCTGGTCCGTGCCGACCGCCGCCTGGCCCGGGTCAAGGTCGTCCGCTGGAACCAGCCGGGTGACCGCACCGTCGTGCTGCTCACCCCGTTCCCCGACGCCGCGCCCGCGCCGTCGGACGAGGCGCCCGCGCTCGACCTCGAGCGCGCCACCCGCTCCGGCACCTGGACCTTCGACCTGCAGGCCGGGACGCTGACCCGCAGCGAGGGGCTCGTCGAGCTCTACCGCGCGCTCGGCGTGCGCCCCGACGGCCCCGACGGGCCCATCGAGGGCGAGCAGGTCGAGCGCGTCTGCCGGATGCTGCGCCGCGGCCCGGACGCAGCGCCGGAGCCCACCACCGCGCACAGCTCCGAGATCCGCCCCCAGGGCGGCGCGGTGCTGTCGTGCCGCACCCGGATCGACCGCACCCCCGGTGGTGCCCCGCTGCGCCTGATCGGGACCGTGCAGGACGTGTCCGACCGGCGCCGGGCCGAGTCCCGCGCGCAGCGCTCCGGGCAGCGGTTCGCCGATCTCGTCGCCACCATCACCACCGGCGTCGCGATGCTCGACGGACGCGGACGGATCGTCGACGCCAACCCGGCGCTCTGCCAGCTGCTCGACGCCGACCTGGAGACCCTGCGCGGCGTCCCGGCACGCAGCCTGTCCGCCGAGCCCCAGTCCGACCTGCGCGGCGGACTGCCGGACTGGCTGCGTGACCCGTCGCACCCCGAGCCGACCTACCGGATCGAGTCGCTGCCGCTGCTGCGCGCCGACGGGACCCGGGTCGACTGCGAGGTCGTGGTCAACGCCGCGCCCTCCGACGACGGCCGCCCGTTCTGGCTGCTCGTCGTCACCGACGTGGGGGAGCGCCGCCGCGCCGCCGACGTGCTCCGCGAGGCCGACACCGTCGACCCGCTGACCCGGCTGCCCAACCGGGCCGGGCTGCTGGAGCTCGCCGACCGGCTGCTGGCCGGGCCGGACGCCGCCCGGGTCGCCGTGGTCTGCGGCGACGTCGACGACTTCGCCCGCGTCAACACCGGCCTCGGCCACGACGCCGGCGACACCCTGCTCGTCGAGCTGGCCGGGCGGCTGCAGCGCGAGCTGCCGTACCACTGCACGGCCGGGCGGCTGTCGGCCGACGAGTTCGCGGTGGTCTGCGCCGACGTCGACGAGGTCGGCGGACCGCAGGCGCTCGCCGCCGTCGTCGC
>NZ_WWFY01000083.1:0-3182 GCF_009864975.1 Pseudonocardia sp. SID8383 | reverse complement strand
GGCGGAGCGGGCCGCCGCGACAGCGCAGCAGGCCGCGCTGACCGCGGCCGGTGCCGCCGGCTCGGCCCGGGAGGCCGGGACGTCGGGCCCGTCGGCGAAGGACGCGAAGGCCGGGAAGAAGGCCGACGCGAAGAAGGGCAAGAAGGACGGGAAGAGCGGCCGGAAGGCCGTCGAGGCCGCGAAGGCCGACACGAAGAAGGCCCGCCGCAAGGAGGAGAAGGACGCCGAGAAGGCCGTCCGCGCCGCCGAGAAGGCCGAGAAGAAGGCCCGCAAGCAGGCGAAGGCCGAGCGGGCCGAGCAGGAGAAGGCCGCGGCCGCGGAGAAGAAGGCCGCCCGGAAGGCCAAGGCCGCGCGGCTGGAGAAGGTCGCCAAGCGCGACGCCGCCGCGAAGGCGGAGAAGAAGGCCCGCAGGCTGGCGAAGGAGCAGGTCGTCGCCGGCCGGCCGGGCAGCGGGGTCGGTACGCCCGAGACCACGCCCGCCGAGCGGGAGAACCGACGTCGCGAGGCCGAGCAGGAGGCGGGCCGCCTGGCCGCCGCGGCCGAGCACAAGGCCACCGCCGAGCGCCCCGCCGAGGTGCATCACACCAACGGCCTGCGACTCTGACGGCACACCGCAGCCACCGGCGACGCCCGGACCCGGCCGGGTCCGGGCGTCCCGTGCGTCAGGGCCTGCACACCTGACCGGATGTTCAGGCTTGCACGAGCGAACGACGTGGCCGTAGCGTTCGCCCGTGCACATCGCCGAGGGCTATCTGCCGCCGCTGCACGCGGCGGCCTGGACCGTCGTCGCCGCGCCGTTCGTCGTGCACGGCGCCCGCGCCGTGGTGCGCCGCGTGCGGGAGGACCCGGACACCACGCTGCTGCTCGCCGCGGCGGGCGCGTTCACCTTCGTCCTCTCGGCGCTCAAGATCCCGTCGGTGACCGGGTCGTCGTCGCACCCGACCGGAACCGGGCTGGGCGCGGTGCTGTTCCGACCACCGGTGATGGCCCTGCTCGGGACGGTGGTGCTGTTCTTCCAGGCCGTCCTGCTCGCCCACGGCGGGCTCACCACGCTCGGCGCCAACGCCTTCTCGATGGCGATCGCCGGGCCGTGGATCGCCTACGGCGCCTACGTCGTGGTCCGCAGGATCGGGGGCTCGCTGGGGCCCGCGGTGTTCGCCGCGGCCTTCCTCGGTGACCTCGGTACCTACACGATCACCAGCGCGCAGCTCGCGCTCGCGTTCCCCGACCCCACCTCCGGGTTCGGCGGAGCGTTCGTCACCTTCGCATCGATCTTCTCGATCACGCAGATCCCGCTGGCCGTGGCCGAGGGGCTGCTGACCGTGCTCGTCGTGCGGCTGCTCGTGCGCATCACCCCGGACGAGCTGCGCCGCCTCGGCGTGCTGCGCCCGGCCGCGGGAACCGACACCGGCGGCCCCGCCCCGGCCGCGACCGCACAGGGCCCGGAGAAGGAGGCGTCGGCGTGAGCCGCTCGACCGTCGTGAACATCCTGCTGGTCGTCGCCGTCGTCGCGTTGTTCGCGGTGCCGGTGCTGTTCGTGCCCGGCGAGTACGCCGGGTCCGACGGCCAGGCGGGCGAGGCCATCGAGGCCACCGGCTACCGGCCGTGGTTCAGCCCGGTGTGGGAGCCGCCGTCGGGCGAGATCGAGTCCGGCATCTTCGCGATGCAGGCCGCGGCCGGCGCGGGCGTGCTCGGTTACTGCATCGGCGTCGCCCGCACCCGCAGCCGGGAGAAGGCCGCGCGGCAGAGCTGATGCTGCTGATCGACGAGACCGCCCACGCCAACCGCTGGCGATCCCGGCACCCCGGGGAGAAGGCGTTCCTCGCCCTGGGGCTGCTGCTGCTCGCCGTCGCGCTCCCACCGTGGCCGGGGGCCGTGCTGACCGGTACCGCGGCGCTGGCGCTGCTGCTGGGCGGGGCCCGGGTGCCGTGGCGGACCGCGCTGCGGCTGCTCGCGCTGCCCCTCGGGTTCGTGATCGTGGGGGCGCTGCCCCTGCTGGTGACCGTCGGCGGGGATCCGTGGCTCGCGCTCGCGCCGGGCGGGCCGGCCCGGGCGGCCGCTCTCGTCGGACGCTCGCTGGCGACGGTGACCTGCCTGATCCTCTTCGCCGCGACGACGCCGCTCGCCGACACCCTGCCCCGGCTGCGGTGGGTGCCGCCGGCCGTCCTGGAGATCACCCTGCTCGTCTACCGGATGCTGTTCCTGTTGCTGGACTCGCTGACCGCGGTCCGGGAGGCCCAGTCCCTCCGGATGGGATTCCGGACGCGGCGGACCACCTTCCGGTCGCTGGCCGGGCAGGGCGTTGCCGTGTTCGTCCGCGCCTTCGACCGTGCCCGCCGCCTCGAGGCCGGCCTCGCCTCCCGCGGCTACGACGGCTCGCTGCGCGTCCGGGTACCCGCCCGCACCGTCTCGCCCGCCTTCGTAGCGGCGAGCACGGTGCTGCTCGTCGCCGTGCCCATACTGGCCCTGGTGGTCGTCCCGTGACCGCGGTCCTGGAGGCCCGCGGGCTGGTCTTCGCCTACCCGGACGGCCCGGTCGTGCTCGACGGGGCGGACCTCGTCGTCGACCCGGGGCGCAGGCTCGCGGTGCTCGGCCCCAACGGCGGCGGCAAGACCACCCTGTTCCGGCTGCTGCTCGGGCTGCTCGCCCCGTCGGCCGGGCAGGTCCTGCTCGACGGCGAGCCGGTCCGCCGCACCCGCCGCGGGCTGGTGCGGCTGCGCGAGTCCGCCCAGCTCGTCCTGCAGGACCCCGACGACCAGCTGTTCTCTGCCGACGTCGCGCAGGACGTGTCGTTCGGCCCGCTCAACCTCGGTCTCGACGAGACCGAGGTCGACGCCCGGGTGCACGACGCGCTGTCCGCCGTCGGCATCGCCGACCTCGCCGACCGGCCGACGCACCGGCTGTCGTTCGGGCAGCGCAAGCGGGTCGCGATCGCCGGGGCACTCGCCGTCCGGCCCCGGGTGCTGGTGCTCGACGAGCCGACCGCGGGCCTGGACCCGGCCGGGGTGGAGGAGCTCGTCGTCGTGCTGGCGGACCTGCAGCGCGCCGGGACCGCGGTCGTGCTGTCCACACACGACGTCGACCTCGCCCACCGCTGGGCCGACGACGTCGCCGTCGTCGCGCGCGGGCGCGTCCGGCGCGGCCCGGCCGCGGAGGTCCTCGGCGACGCCGCGCTGCTCTCC
>NZ_WWFY01000009.1:0-2925 GCF_009864975.1 Pseudonocardia sp. SID8383 | reverse complement strand
GGCCTGACCGGGCTGACGGCCCTGCTGGGGCTCGCCGCCGCGGTCAGACCGGGCGGGTCATGACGACCAGTCCCGGGCCGGGGTCGCCGTCGGCGACGAACCCGGTACGGACGTAGAAGGCGATCGCCCGGGCGTTGCCCGGCTCCACCTTCAGCGACAGGGTGGCCGAGCCGAGTTCGCGCGCGGCCGCGACGACGGCGTCGACGAGCGCGTCGGCCAGCCCGGTCCCGCGCGCGTCGGGATGGACCCACATGCCGTAGAGCTGCCCGTCGCCGTCGCCGTCGTCACCGGCCCGCCAGCAGGCGGTGCCGACCGGCCGGTCGCCGTCGAAGGCTCCGAAACGGACGTGCTCGGCCAGGACCGCCCGCCAGGCGGCCGGTTCCATGGCCGCCTGCTCGCGGTAGAAGTCGCTGTCCTCACCGAAGCCGTCCCGCACCGAGGCGAGCCGGGCTGCGCGTGCCGGCTCCCAGTCGTCGGGCCCGAAGCGCCGCACCTGCAGTTGCACGGCGTGACGCTAGCGCGGAACCGGCATCCGTCAGGATGTCGACAACCGGCGGATGTGGTCAGTCGGTCGTCGTGCCGCCGGGGCCGTAGTGCCGGGGCGTGAACACGACGGTCGCGCCGCCGCGCTCGACCGCCCGGGTCGTCGACGAGCCGACCACCACCAGGGTGCGCATGTCGACCTGCTCCGGGTCCAGCTCGCCCAGCGTGGTGACGACGATCCGCTGCCCGGCGCCGCCGACGTCGCGTCCCAGCACCACCGGGGTCTCCGGTGCACGGTGCTCCAGCAGCACGTCGCGGGCCGCGCCGACCTGCCACGGCCGGGCCTTCGAGCGCGGGTTGTAGATCGCGATCGCCAGGTCCGCCGCGGCCACGGCACGCAGCCGGTCCGCGACCACGTCCCACGGCTTGAGCCGGTCGGACAACGAGATCAGGGCGTGGTCGTGCCCCAGCGGGGCACCGACGGCGGCCGCCACGGCCTGCGCCGCGGACATGCCGGGCAGCACCCGGACCGGGACGTCGTGGTACTTCGGCTCCGCCGCCACCTCCAGCACCGCGGTCGCCATCGCGAACACCCCCGGGTCCCCGGCGGAGACGACGGCGACCCGCCGCCCCGAGGCGGCCAGGTCCAGCGCGTGCGCCGCCCGCTCGGACTCGACCTTGTTGTCCGAGGCGTGCCGGGTCTGACGCGGGTTCGGCGGCACCCGGTCCAGGTAGGGGCCGTAGCCGACGAGGTCGTCCACCTCCGACAGGGCGCGGGCGACCTGCGGGGTCAGCCAGTCCCGCCCGGCGGGACCGGTCCCGACCACGACGACCTCACCCGGCCCGCGCACCGACCGCTCCTCGGCCGCCGCGCCTCCGGGCTCCGCGACGGACCCGACGGCCTCCTCGGGCACCGAGGCGGCGACCTCACCGGGGACCAGGGCGATCGCGAAGTAGGGCACGTCCGAGGGATCCACGTCGGACAGCGAGCCGGTCCGCTGGCCCTCCATCGTGGCCCGCTCGACGTAGCGGGCCCGGTCGAGCACGCCGGCGTCGGCCATCGCCCCGCGGACCGTGGTGAAGGTGCGCCCGAGCTTCATCACCGCCGCCGAGTCGGTGCCCGCGAGCCGCCTTGCGAGCTCCTCGCGGGGCAGCGTGCCCGGCAGCACGGTGAGCACCTCGTCGCGCTCCACCAGCGGCTGCCCGATCGCCGCGGCGGCGCCGCTGATCGAGGTGACGCCCGGGACGACCTCGGTCGGGTAGCGCCCGGCCAGCCGCTTGTGCATGTGCATGTAGGAGCCGTAGAAGAGCGGGTCGCCCTCGGCGAGCAGCACGACGTCGCGGCCCGCGTCGAGGTGCGTGGCGAGCCGGGCGGCGGCCTCGGTGTAGAACGCGTCGATCGCACCCTGGTAGCCGCCGGGGTGGTCGGTGGCCTCGGTGGTGACCGGGTAGACCAGCGCCTCCTCGATCGCGGTGCCCGACAGGTGCGGTTCGGCGATCCGGCGCGCGATGGAGCGGCCGTGCCGGGCCGAGTGGTAGGCGATGACGTCGGCGTCGCGGACGAGCCGGGCGGCCTTGATCGTGGTCAGCTCGGGGTCGCCCGGACCGAGGCCGACGCCGTAGAGGGTGCCTGTCACGCTGTGCTGCTGCGCGGCACTCGCACGCTCGTTCACGCGATGATCTCCTGCTCGTGGGCCAGCGCGTTCAGCGCCGCCGCGGTGATCGCCGACCCGCCACGACGGCCGTGGACGACGAGGTGCTCCAGGTCGGTCCGCTCGGCGAGGGCGGCCTTGGACTCGGCGGCGCCGATGAACCCCACCGGGATGCCGATGACCGCGGCCGGGCGGGGTGCGTCGCCGCGGTCGATGAGGTCCAGCACGTGGAACAGCGCGGTCGGGGCGTTCCCGATCGCGAGCACCGCGCCCTCGAAGCGGTCGGCGAGCAGCTCCAGCGCGGCCGCGGACCGGGTGTTGCCGATCCGCCGCGCGTGGTCGGGCACCCGGGCGTCGCGCAGCAGGCAGAGCACCTCGTTGTCCGCGGGCAGCCGGGCGGCGGTCACCCCGGAGGCGACCATCATCGCGTCGCACAGGATCGGGGCACCGGCCCGCAGCGCGGCGCGTGCGGCCGCGACGACGCCGTCGGAGGCGGCGATGTCGTCGACGAGGTCGACCTGGCCGCAGGCGTGGATCATGCGGACGGCGATGTCGTCGACGCCGGGCGGGAGCCCGGAGAGGTCGGTCTCCGCGCGGATCGTCGCGAACGAGCGGCGGTAGATCTCGTTGCCGTCGGTGATGTAGTCGTACCCGCTCAGCGGAGCTCCTCGGTCGTGATCGTGTGTTCGTCGATGACGTAGGTGCCCGGCCCGGTGGCCACGGCGTCGCGGTGCGCGGTGTGCGGGGCGCCGCAGCGGCGGGCGCAGCCGACGACGTGCAGCATGTCCGG
>NZ_WWFY01000821.1:0-1555 GCF_009864975.1 Pseudonocardia sp. SID8383 | reverse complement strand
CGTACGGGGCGCCGTCGAGGGTGGTGCCCGCGGCCGTGCCGGCCCGGGTGCCGTGCGCGGCGACGAGGTAGGCGCGTGCCACCGCCCCGGGCGACGACGGCCGCGTCGCCGGCACGGGTGGCTCCGCTCCGCGGACAGGACCGGGATCACCGAGGGCGTCCCGGTCGGCCGAGGTCAGCACGGCCTGCGACGGCGGTCCGGGCAGCAGGGCCGGCACCAGCAGGGCCAGGGGAACCGCGAGTACCGCGGCGAGCACGAGCAGCGGCAGGGGACGTCGCACGGGGTCACTCCGCGAAGCTGATGTGGACATGGTCGTAGTGGCCGCCGGTCGCGTCGGAGGTGTCGTAGACCCCGCCGCCGGTGTAGCGACGGCCCCAGCCGGAGCCGTCGGCGCGCACCGAGGGGTCCCAGTAGCGGCCCTGCCAGATCAGGTACTCGACCTTCAGCGGGGCCGCGTTGCGTGCCAGCCAGCGCGCGATCGCCCAGCCCTCGTCGAGGTCGGCGCCCTTCGCGAACGCCCCGGCCTTCCCGGTGAACACGTCGCAGGCCCTGCCCTTCGGATGGTCCGACCGCGGGTTCTGCAGGTGCTCGTCCCAGCAGCCGACCGTCTCGATGGTCGGGCCGAAGACCGCCCGGACCGCGTCGAGACCGTGCTTCGTCGCGCCGGTCAGGCAGCCGCCGGAGCGCACCGGATCGGGTTCGTGGCAGCCCGTCGCGCCGCCGGTCCAGGCGGGTGCCGGTGCCGACGCGGCGTCCTTCGCCGCCGGTGCCTTCGCCGGGGCGGCCTTCTGCGGCGGTGGCGGGGACGACTCGCGGTCGTCGACGGCCGTTGTGCCGGAGTAGTCTGCGACGAAGCCGTGCACCGCGTCGAGGTAGCGCCGGATCGCCGACGCGCACGCCTGCGAGCAGTCCGCCTCCCCGCCCGTCGGGACCCCTGACGCCGAGCCGGTGACCCGGCTGCACCCCGCGATGTGGCAGACCAGCATCGCGTCGAGCACCGGCACGTCCTTCGGGGTCGTCGCCAGGTACCCGGCGGCGGCGCGCAGCGTCGAGCAGAGCCACGGCACGACGACGCGCAGGTGCCCCTCCGGCTCGGTCAGCGCCGCGTCCGGCCACGGCGCGCCCCCGGCCGCGACCCAGGTCCGTTCCGAGACCTGCAGCAGCCCGGCGGCGGTGCCGGTGCGCAGCTCCGGATCCCAGCCCGACTCCGCCTGCACCTGGGCGACCACCCAGGCCGGTGGCAGCTCCGGGCAGCCCTGCGAGGTCAGCTCCGTGACCAGGTCGAGGTACGGCCGCGCCGCCTCCGGCACGCGAGCCGCGTCGACGCCCGAGGTGGCCGGTTCCGCGGCCGGTGCGGCCAGGACCTGCCCCGCCGCCCCCAGCAGGAGTGCGACGACGACCGGCACGATCAGCAGCGCTCGCACGGCTCACCGGACCGGCCCGGTCGGGACCGCCAGCACCCCGCGCAGGGGTCGCAGCCCACCGACGCCGGCCGGGGTGAGCGGCCGGTCGAGCCGGCCGGACGTCGTCAGCGCGGTGACGATCCGGCCGATCG
>NZ_WWFY01000820.1:0-1562 GCF_009864975.1 Pseudonocardia sp. SID8383 | reverse complement strand
CGCGTCCAGCTCGGCGTAGGTGAGCCGCACGTCCCCGGCGACGACGGCGAGGTCGCCGCGGGCGAGCGCGGCCCGGTCGGCGAGCAGGTCGGCGACCGTCGCGGTGCCGGTGTCGACCCGGCGCCCGGTGCGGTGCGCCTCGACCTCGGTGCGCTCGTCGTCGCCGAGCGGGTCGATCCGCGCGACCGGGGAGTCGGGGGCGTCGAGCAGACCGTGCAGGACGCGGCGCACCCGCTCGACCCAGCGGGCCGCGGACCGCTCCCCGACGGTGTGCGACAGGGTCAGCCGGAACCGCTCGCCGGGGGTGACCGCGAGGGTCAGGGCGTAGTGCGTGGTGTCGGTGCTGGTCAGGTCGGTGATGCCGTGCCGGGCGCCGAGGTCGGCGACCCGCTGCTCACCGCCCTCGGGGCGGTAGACGAACAGCGTGTCGAACAGCGTCCGGTGCCCGGAGACCTGCTGGATCTCCCCCAGCCCGACGGTCTCGTGCCCCAGCAGCGCGAGCCGCTCGGCCTGCACCCGGGCGAGCAGCTGCGCGCCGGTCTCGCCGGGGCGCAACGCGACCCGGGCGGGCACGGTGTTGAGGAACAGCCCGATCACGTTCTCCACGTCGGGCACGGTCGCGGGCCGCCCGGCGACCGAGGTGCCGAACACGACGTCGTCGCGGCCGGTGCCGGCGGCCAGGGCCAGCGCCCAGACCGTGGAGAGCACGGTGTTGGGGGTGACCGCGGTGGCGCGGGCCAGCTCCCGCAGCCGCGCCGAGGTGTCCGCGTCGAGGTCGAGGTGGGTCTCGGCGACCTCCCGCGGGCCCGCGGCGGGGGCCGGCGCGGTGAGGGTGGGCTCGTCGAGCCCGGCGAGTGCGTCCCGCCAGGCGGCCCGGCCGGGCTCCGGGTCGCGGGCGGCGATCCAGGCCAGCAGGTCGTCGTAGCCGCCGCCGGGTGGCGGGGGCGGCGACCCGGCGTAGGTGTCGAACAGCCCCTCCAGGAACAGCCAGGCCGACCAGCCGTCCCAGATCAGCAGGTGGCGGTGGATCAGCAGCCGGTCGCGGCCGTCGCCGCGCAGCACGGTGATCCGGAACAGCGGCGGGGCGCTCAGGTCGAACGGCGCGGTCCGGTCGGCGGCGGTGAGCCGGTCCCGTTCCGCCTGCGAGCCGGTGTGCACCAGACGGACCGGCGGGGCCGGGTCGGCGGCGACGAACTGCACCGGCCCGTCGAGGCCGTCGGCGGTGAACCCGGCACGCAGCGTGGGGTGGCGGCGCAGCATCGCGGTCACCGCGTCGCGCAGCCGGTCGAGGTCGATCTCGTGGTCGAGCTCGACGGTCTCCTGCACGGTGTAGGCGTCACCGGCGGCGGTGACGGTGCCCGCGGTGCCGTCGAGGGTGGCGTGGAAGTAGAGGCCCTCCTGCAGCGGGGACAGCGGCCAGACCCGTTCGACGTCGTCGCCGGCGATCTCCCGCACCCGGGCGAGGACGGCCGGGTCGGGGTCGGGCAGCGGCGGTACCGGCTCGGCGGCCGTCCCGGCCCGACCGGCGACGGCGGCCGGGGTGCGCCCGGCCAGCACGTCGC
>NZ_WWFY01000819.1:0-2024 GCF_009864975.1 Pseudonocardia sp. SID8383 | reverse complement strand
GGCGGGGATGGTCTGCGGCGCGGTCTCCGGCGCGGCGGCCGTCGGGGCTGCGGCGGCGGGTGCGGGGGTCGTAGCGGCCGCGCCGGGGCCGGGGGAGGTCAGGGTGAACGGCACCGTGCCCGAGACGGGGTGGCCGTCGTCGGAGACCACCCGGTAGGTGACCGTGTACGTACCGGCCGCGCCGAGCGGGCGCAGCGGGACGGTGAGGGTGGCGCCCTCGCCGGTGGCGGAGCCCGCCGCGTGGTCGGTGCCGTCCGGGCCGGTCACCGAGACCGTCGCGTCGGCGGCCGCGATCTCTTCGGAGAAGGTCAGCGACACCGACGTCGGCGCGGTGCCCACCTGCGAGTTCGCGGCGGGCGAGCTGGACTCGAGCTCGGTGTGCGCCCAGGCCGGGGCGGCCCCGGCGACCAGGGCGAGCAGTACGGCGGGGAGGGCGACCGCGAGGCGGCGGAGAACGGGGCTCACGCCAGAGTCGTCGTCGCCGCTGCCTCCGCGGTTCCGTGCCTCACCCGGACGGAGCAACGTCTCAGCGCCACGACGGCAGCCACAGCTCGGCCTGCCAGTGCGCCGTGGTGATCGGGTCGCCGACCAGGATCGGCCACAGCCAGACGAAGTTGACCCCGATCAGCGCCACCCACGTCGCGACCACGAGCAACCCGTTCCGTCGCCGTCGCGCGCTCATCCGGGAGTGGCCCAGCATCTGCCCCATCGCCAGCACGACGCCCAGCACGAGGAACGGCACCACCGGCATCATGTAGAAGAAGTACATCTGCCGGTCGAGGTTGAGGAACCACGGCAGGAAGCCCGCGCCGTAGCCGATGAGCACCGCCGTCCAGCGCCAGTCCACCCGGGTCACGGCCCGCCACAGACCCCAGAGCAGCACCGGGATCGCCGGCCACCACAGCGCGGGCGTTCCGATGAGCATGACCGCCGAGACGCACTCGGTCTCTCCGCAGCCGGTGGCGTCGTCGGCGTAGCGGTAGAGCATCGGCCGCAGCCCCATCGGCCAGGTCCAGGGCTTGGACTCCCACGGGTGCGCGCCCGCCGACTGGGTCGTCAGGTTCTCGTGGAAGGCGAGGGCCTGGCCGTGGTAGTACCAGAGCGAGCGCAGTGCGTCGGGCAGCCAGGCGAACGCGCCGCCGGTGCCGATCTCCCGGCCGACCTGGTGCCGGTCGATGCCGGTCTCGCTGCCGAACCACGCCCACCAGGACCCGACGTAGGTCAGCACCGGGACCAGCGCGAGCGCCCACAGCGCGGGGGCGACGTCGCGGACCATCGTGCCCACCCACGGCCGGGTGACGCCGGCGCGGCGGCGCACCGACACGTCCCACAGCACGCAGAGCACCCCGAACGCGGCGACGTAATAGGCGCCGTTCCACTTCACCGCGCCGGCCAGGCCGAGTGAGACGCCCGCGGCGAGGCGCCACCAGCGCACCCCCCACCGCGGGCCCCAGACGGTGTCGCCGACCCGCCCCTGCGCGACGACCCGTGCCATCCGGGAGCGGACGTCGTCGCGGTCGGCGAGCAGCGCGGCGAACGCGGCCACCACGAACAGCGCGGAGAAGACGTCGAGCATCCCCATCCGAGACTGCACGTGCGACAGCCCGTCCGCGCACAGCAGCAGCCCCGCCAGCCCGCCCAGTGCGGTCGAGCGGGTCAGCCGACGCCCGGCCCGCACCACCAGCAGCACCGTGAGCACCCCGGCCAGCGCGGCCGAGACCCGCCAGCCGACGCCGTCGTAGCCGAACACCATCTGGCCCAGCGCGATCAGCTGTTTCGCCAGCGGCGGGTGGACGATCTTCTCGTAGCCGGGGTTGGACTCCACCCCGCCGTTGCGGACCATGTCCCAGGCCTGGGGGACGTAGTGCTTCTCGTCGAAGACCGGCGTGCCGCGGTCGGTCGGCTCGCCCAGGTCGTAGAACCGCAGCAGCGCCGCGACGAGCACGACGCCCGCGGTCACCAGCCACCCGCGCAGCCGGTCCGACGGCGGCGGCGCCCCGAGCCGGGCGGCCGGGCCGGGGTCG
>NZ_WWFY01000818.1:0-2102 GCF_009864975.1 Pseudonocardia sp. SID8383 | reverse complement strand
CGACCCCCGCCCCCGTGGACTGCACCGCCGGCGCAGCCCCGGCAGCCCCGGCAGCCCCGGCGGCCCCGTCCTACCCGGGCGCGGCGACCACCGCCGCCGTCGCGCACGGCTGGGGTGAGCCCACCAAGGTCGACGACTTCGACGGCGACGCCCTCACGGGCTGGAGCCCCTACGACGGACCCGGCCACGGCGGGGAGGGGAAGCGGTCCCCGTCGGCGATCTCGGTGAAGGACGGGCTGCTCACCATCGACGGCGACGCCGACGGCACCACCGGCGGCATGGCCTGGTCCGACGGCAGCCAGAAGTACGGCCGCTGGGAGGGCCGGGTGCGGGCGCCCGCGTCGGACCCGTCGTACAACGCGTTGCTGCTGCTCTGGCCGACCGCCGAGAACTTCCCGGTCGGCGGTGAGATCGACTTCATGGAGATGACCGACCACACCCGGCAGAAGACCAACCTGTTCCTGCACTACGGCGAGGACAACTCCCAGGTCCAGGGCTCGGTCGACATCGACGCGACCCAGTGGCACAACTGGGCGGTCGAGTGGACGCCGAAGGGTGTGACCGCGTTCGTCGACGGCAAGCAGTGGTGGCACACCGACGACACGTCGGTCCTGCCGCCCGGGCCGATGCACCTGACGATCCAGCTCGACTGGTTCCCCAAGGGCGGCGGCGCCGTGAAGCCCTCGGAGATTCAGGTCGACTGGGTCCGCCAGTACGCCCTGCCCGAGTCCGAGAAGGGCGGGGACGACTCCGGCGACGCGGGGGGCAACGACGAGGGGCTCCTCGACGGACTGCTGCACCGCATCACCGAGGGCGGTCCGGACCGGGAGCCCGGCTCGGCGACCCGCGGGGCGAGCGGTACCTGATCAGCGGTACTCCATGACCATCACCGCGGTCGCGCCCGGGGTGAGCGCGCGGTAGGAGTGCGGGCGGTCGGCGGGGAACGTCAGATGGTCCCCCGGGTCCAGCTCGATCTCCTCGCCCTCCGGCCCGATCACCCACCGGCCCGCCGACACCACCACGTGCTCGACGGTGCCGGGGGAGTGCGCGTCGGCGGCCCGGGGCGGCCCCGGCTCGCAGGTGGCCAGGTGCAGGTCGCGGCGCGCCCCCGGCGGGCACGGGGACAGCAGTGCTCCGGTGTAGGCGGCCTCCTCCGACCGGATCGCGGGACGGTCGGCGAACCGCACCACCCGCACCGGCGACGACGGCGGCTCCACCAGCGCGCTGAACGGGACCCCGGCGACGACCGCGATCGCCCAGAGCGTCTCCACACTCGGGTTGCCGGTCCCCGCCTCCAGCTGCGACAACGTCGACTTCGCGATGCCCGCCCGGCGGGCGAGCTCGGCCGAGGAGATGCCGAGGCGCTCCCGTTCCCGGCGGATGGCCGCCGCGATTGTTGCGAGCGGTGGCTCAGGCGTTCGATTCATCGGTCTCCTCGTTCGACTTGACGAACACAGCCGCTGTTGTTCACTGTATCGGGCATGCGTTCGATACAGCGAACGACCCGCGGGGACGTCCGCGACGCCGTCACCATCTCGGTGGCCGTCGCGGTCGTCGGGGTCTCCTTCGGCGCGCTCGCGCCGGCCGCCGGGTTGTCCCCGGCCATGACGATGGCGATGTCGCTGCTCGTGTTCGCGGGCGGCGCCCAGCTGCTCGTCACCGGAGTGCTGGCCGCCGGGGGCGGTGTGTGGGCCGCCGTCGCCGCGGGGCTGGTGCTCAACCTGCGGCACCTGCCGTTCGGCCTGGCCCTGGCCCGTCACCTGGGCGGCGGCTGGGCACGGCTGCCCGCGGCGCACGTCGTCACCGACGAGTCGACGGCGTTCGTGCTGGCCCGTACCGACGTCCCCGGGCGGGGATGGCGCGCGTTCCGCATCCTCGGCGTCGCGAAGTACCTCTGCTGGCAGCTCGGCACCGCGGCCGGTCTGGTGCTCGGGGCGAGCGTGCCGGACCCGGCCGCGTTCGGGCTCGACGCCGCCTTCCCGGCCGCGCTGCTGGCCATGCTCGTCCCGATGCTGCGCCGGGTCGACGCCCGTCGGGTCGGCGCGGCCGCCGCCACCCTGTCGCTGGCCTGCGCGCCGTTCCTGCCCGCGGGCCTGCCCGTG
>NZ_WWFY01000817.1:0-3896 GCF_009864975.1 Pseudonocardia sp. SID8383 | reverse complement strand
GCCGCGACGGCGCTCGGGTACGGCGGGCCGGCGGCGTTCGCGTCCTACTTCACCGACGCGTCGGTGCTCGTCCCGGCGCTCGGGGACCCGGCGGTGCTGGTGTACGGGCCCGGCGACCCCGAGCTGGCGCACGTCACCGACGAGACCTGCTCCGCGGCCCGGGTCGGCGAGGCCGCCGACGCCCTGGTCCCGGCGCTGGTCAGAGCTTGCGCAGCCGCACCCGCGTGACGTCGTGGTTCGGCCCCTTGGTCAGCACCGCGCTGGCCCGTGAGCGGGTGGGCAGCACGTTCTGCTCCAGGTTGGGCTGGTTGATCGTCGCCCAGATGTGCTCGGCCCGGGCGACGGCCGCGTCGTGGTCCAGCTCGGCGTAGCGGCGGAAGAACGACTGCGGGTCCCGGAACGCGGTCTCGCGCAGGCGCAGGAACCGCTCCACGTACCAGCGGCGGACGTCGGCGGTGGCGGCGTCGACGTAGACCGAGAAGTCGATGAAGTCCGACACGGTCAGCGCGCCCGCGACCGCGGGCTGGAGCACGTTGAGGCCCTCGACGATGAGGATGTCGGGGCTGCGGACCACGAGCTGCTCGTCGGGCACGATGTCGTAGACCAGGTGCGAGTAGACCGGGGCGGTCACCTCGGGGCGGCCCCCCTTGATCTCGGAGACGAACCGCAGCAGCTTGCGGCGGTCGTAGGACTCCGGGAAGCCCTTGCGCTCCATCAGCCCGCGGGCCTGCAGCTCGGCGTTGGGGTAGAGGAACCCGTCGGTGGTGACCAGCTGCACGTCGGGGTGCTCCGGGGAGCGGGCCAGCAGCAGGCGCAGCAGCCGCGCGGTGGTCGACTTGCCGACCGCGACCGAGCCCGCGATCCCGATCACGAACGGGGTGCGGGCCCCGCCCGAGCCGAGGAAGCGCCGGTAGGCCCGGTAGAGCCGCCCGCCCTCCTCGACGTGCAGGTTGAGCAGCCGCGACAGCGGCAGGTAGACCTCGCGGACCTCGTCGAGGTCGACGAAGTCGCCGTAGCTGCGCAGCTGCTCGAGTTCCTGGGCCGACAGCGGCACCGTGGTCGAGGACGCGAGCTGCGCCCAGGAGCGGCGGTCGAGGTCCACGAACGGTGAGGCGCTGCCCCGGGCCAGCCCGGAGCTGCGCCGGCCGCCGTACTGCGCGACCCCCGCGGCCGCGGGGGTCGCGCGCTCCGACGGGGGCGTCGGCTGCGGGGCGCTCACCGCTGCGCCGCGGTCGGGGCCCCGGCCACCGGCCCCCGGCGGCCGTCCGGGGGACCCGGTGGCGCGGGGAGCGGTGCGGAGGGCGACGTCGCCGTGGTCATGGCTGACCAACCTAGACCCCGGTCGCGGCCCGGATCACCGTCGGGACGCCGTGAGATCACTCGCAGCTCCCGTCGGGCGGGCCGGGCGCGGCCGCCGTATCGTCGTGCACCGTTTCTCCCTGATGGAGGCCCTGAGCTCCGTGTCCGTCCTGCTCTCCTGTCTCGGGCTGCTCGCGGTCGTCGCGCTCACCCTGGGAACCGCCGTCTCCGTCGCCTCGGAGTTCTCCCTCACCGCGCTCGAGCGCAGCCGCATCGACGCCGCCGTGGCCCGCAGCGACGACCGGCGGACCCGCTCGGTGCAGCGGGCGCACGCCGGACTGTCGTTCCAGCTGTCGGGCTGCCAGCTCGGCATCACCGCCACCACCCTGGCCACCGGCTACATCGCCGAGCCCGCCGTCGCCGAGCTGATCCGGCCGGTGCTGGAGGCCGTCGGGCTGCCCGCCGGGATCGCCTCGGGCACTGCCACCGTGCTGTCGCTGGTCCTGGCGACGGTGCTGTCGATGGTGTTCGGCGAGCTGGTCCCGAAGAACCTCGCGATCGCCCACCCGATGGAGGTGGCGCGCTCGGTGGTGTGGCTGCAGGCCGGGTTCGCCGCGGCGTTCCGCTGGCTCATCACCGGCCTGAACACCGCGGCCAACGCCATCGTGCGCCGCTTCGGGATCGAGCCCGCCGAGGAGCTGCGCTCGGCCCGCTCCCCCGGCGAGCTGAGCTCGCTGGTCCGGGCCAGCGCCGAGAGCGGCAGCATCGACCCGGGCACAGCGGTGCTGCTGGAGCGCTCGCTGCGCTTCACCGACCGCGTCGCCGAGGACCTGATGACCCCGCGCGTGCGGGTGGAGACCATCGACGCCACCGACACCGTGACCGACCTGGTGGCGCTGGCCCGCCGGTCCGGGTTCTCCCGGTTCCCGGTCGTGGACGGCGACCCGGACGTCCCGCTGGGGCTGGTGCACGTCAAGCAGGCGTTCTCGGTCCCGCCGGCCCGCCGCGCCGAGACCGCCGTGCGGGACCTGGCCCGGCCGGTCGAGACCGTGCCGTCGTCGCTGGACGGTGACGAGCTCATGACCCGGCTGCGGGCGGCCGGGCTGCAGACCGCCGTCGTCGTCGACGAGTACGGCGGCACCGCGGGCCTGGTGACCATGGAGGACCTGGTGGAGGAGATCGTCGGCGACGTCCGCGACGAGCACGACCGCGGCGAGCAGAACCGGGTGCGCCGCCTCGGCGACGGGGTCTGGGCACTGTCCGGGCTGATGCGCGACGACGAGGTCGACGAGGCCACCGGCTTCCGGATGCCGCACGGGGAGTACGAGACCCTCGCCGGGCTGGTCGTGGCCCGCCTCGGCCGGATCCCCGACGTCGGGGACACCGTCGTGGTCGACGGGTGGACCCTCGAGGTCCTGCGCCGCGACCGCAACCGGGTCGCCGAGGTCCGCGTCACCCGCGGCGCCGACGAGCGCACGGCCGCGTCCGGGGCGGTGCCGGCGTGAACGACCTGCTCGCACTGCTCGCCGCCGTCGCCCTGCTCGGGGTGAACGCGTTCTTCGTCGCCGCGGAGTTCGCGCTGATCTCGGCCCGCAAGGACCGCCTGGAGGCCATGGCCGACGACGGGTCCGCCGGGGCGCGGCGGGTGCTCGACGCCTCGCACGACCTGTCCCGGATGCTCGCGGCCTCCCAGCTGGGCATCACCATCGCCTCGCTGCTGCTCGGCCGGCTCGGCGAGCCCGCCGTCGCGCACCTCATCGACGGGCCGCTCGCCGCCGTCGGGGTGCCGGAGGCGTTCGCCTACCCGGTCGCGTTCGCGGTGTCGCTGATGATCGTGGTCGTCGCGCACATGATGCTCGGCGAGATGGTGCCGAAGAACATCTCGATCGCGGGCCCCGAACGCGCGGCGATCCTGCTGGTCCCGCCGTTCCTGGTGTGGACCCGGGTCACCCGCCCGTTCATCGACCTGTTCAACGCGATGGCCAACGGCACCCTGCGCCTGGTCGGGGTGACCCCGCGCGACGAGCTGGAGACCGCGTTCACCACCGGTGAGCTCGCCGAGATGCTGGGCGACTCGCGCCGGGAGGGCCTGCTCGACGACTCCGAGAGCTCCCGGATCGAGCGGACCCTGTCCTCCGCGGAGGCGACCGTCTCCGACGTCGTCGTCGCGCTGGAGGACCTGGTCTGCCTCGACGCGGGCCCCGGCGGGTCGACGACGGTCTCCGCGCTCACCGAGGCCGTGGAGCGGACCGGGTACTCCCGCTTCCCGATCCGCGGCGCCCAGGGCAGGCTCACCGGGTACCTGCACGTCAAGGACGTGCTGGACCTCGCCGACTCCGAGTCGGCGACGATCCCGCCGCAGCGGGTCCGCAGCCTGCCCTCGGTCCCGGCCTCGGCCCGCCTGGACGAGGCGCTGGCGACGCTGCGGGCGGCCCGGGCACACCTGGCCCGCGCCGTCGACGAGCGCGACACCACCGTCGGCGTGGTCACCATGGAGGACCTCACCGAGGCGTTCGTCGGCAGCGTCCGCGACGCCACCCACGCCCCCGGCACCCCGGCCTGACCCGGGCGGGTCGTACCGTCGGACACCGTGCCGA
>NZ_WWFY01000816.1:0-3293 GCF_009864975.1 Pseudonocardia sp. SID8383 | reverse complement strand
CGTGGTCGTCGCCGGCGTCGTCGGGTGGCGGGTGCGGCGTCGTCGCGCCGAGGCCCGCCGGGTCGCCGCCCGCGAGACCGTCGTCGCCCTGGCCGAGGAGCGCCGCGACGCCGCCTGACGCCGGTCGTCCCGCACAGGGTGCGGGCCCGGGCCGGCGACGGCAGGATGGCCCGGATGAAGGCAGCCGGCTACTCCCGTGAGGGCACCGCCCGCGACGTCCTGACCGTCGGTGAGATCGACACCCCGGAGCCCGGTCCGGGCCAGGTCCGGGTCCGGGTCCGGGTCTCGGCGGTCAACCCGACCGACACCAAGACCCGCGACGGCACCACGTCACGGCCCTTCGACGGGGTCCGCATCCCGCACCAGGACGGCGTGGGCGAGATCGACGCCGTGGGGGAGGGGGTCGACCCGTCTCGGATCGGGCAGCGGGTCTGGACCTGGCTCGCGTCGCCGGGCGGCGACGGCGGCGCCGCGCTTGCCGAGTGGGGCACCTGCGCGCAGTACACGGTGCTGCCGGCCGAGCAGGCCACGGTGCTGCCCGACGGCGCGCCGGACGACCTCGGCGCCTGCCTGGGTGTCCCGGCGATGACCGCCTACCACTGCCTGTTCGCCGACGGCCCGGTCACCGGACGGACGGTGCTGGTCACCGGCGGTGCGGGCGCGGTCGGGCACTACGGCATCCAGCTCGCCCGCTGGGCCGGGGCGACCGTGGTGACCACCGTGTCCGGTCCGGAGAAGGCCGAGCTGGCCCGGGCGGCCGGCGCGCACCACGTCGTCAACTACCGCGACGGCGATCCCGGCGCCGCGATCCTCGACGCCGCCGGACCGGTCGACCGGATCGTCGAGGTCTCGCTCGCCCACAACCTGGCCCAGGACCTCGCGGTGCTGCGCAACGGGGGCGCGGTCGTCTCCTACGCCGCCACCCCGCAGGATCCGTCGATCCCGGTCCGCGCGCTGATGGGGGCGAACGCGGTGCTGCGGTTCGCGCTGCTCTACACCGTGCCCCGCCCGGTGCTGGCCGACGCGGCCCACGGGCTGGGCGTCGCGGCCGCGCACGGAGCGCTGACCCCGCTGCCGGTCACCCGGTTCGGGATCGACGACGTCGTCGCCGCGCACGAGGCCGTCGAGGCGGGGACGACGGGCAAGGTCGTGGTCGACCTCTGACCGGTTCCGGTCGGCCACCCCCGCGGGTCCGGCGCGCCCTCAGCGCCGGATCGGCGGGTTCCGGTCGCGCCGGGCCAGCAGCACGGCCGCCCCCGCCGCGACGACGACGAGCCCGGCCAGCAGCAGCGACCAGCCCAGGATCGACGGCGCGTTCGGGTCGGTCGAGATCACCGAGGCGTTGATCTGCGATACCTCACCGGGGACGAACTCCCAGGTGACGGTGCCGCCGTCGGTCTCGCCGTCGGACTCGACGACCTCGCCGGGAAAGCTCATCGCGAGCCGCACGTCGGCCCGGTCCACCGGCATCGTGGTCAGGTCGGCCCGGCCCTGCACGGCGATCCGCTCCCCGACCCGGCGCAGCTCCAGGTTCGCCCGTCCCGACGCGTTCCCGCCGAGCAGGTTCAGCTGCGAGACCTGGGCGAAGGTCAGGTTCTCGAAGGCCGCACGGGTGCCGACGAAGCCGTCCTGGTCGTACGGCGACAGCTCGACCTCGCCCGCGAGGTCGGCCGGGACCTCCAGCTGCGGGCCGCGGCCGTCCGGTGCGCCCTCGGGCGTCGCGACGACGATCGTGCCGTCGACGGTGTCGTCCGGCTGCACGGCGAGGGCCACCTGGACCCGGGTGCAACCGGTCAGCGCGAGGAGGGCCAGCACCGCGAGCAGCACGAGCGCACGCGTCCGGGATCGACGGCGTGCGGGCGGCGCGGTGCGGTGCGGCGGCATGGCGTCATCGTGCCACCCGGGTACGACGGTCCCGGCGTCACTCGGGGGCGTGTGTCGGGTGATCCGTGGGAAGCAGCGGCAGCTCGCGTCCGAGCACGGCGAACGGGCGCGGGTCCCCGGTGAACAGGTGCTCGCGCAGCACGTCGACGAACCCGGCACGACGGTAGAGCCGCCACGCCCGGCCGGGCGTGGCGCGGCCGTACTCGGGGGTGGACAGCAGCATCCGGGCCCGGGCGGCGTCGCGGGCCAGCGCCCGCAGCAGCGACTCGCCGATGCCCGAGCCCTGTGCCTGCGGGTGGACGTGCAGCTCGGTCAGCTCGAAGTAGTCGGTCAGCCAGTCGGCGCTCACGGCCCCGGGCTCCCCGCGACGGGCACGCAGCCCGCGGCGGACCTCCTCGAACCACCACTGCCCGGGGCCGCCCCAGTAGCCGTAGCCGATGCCGGTGAGCCGGTCCTGCTCGTCGAGCCAGCCGACCGAGCGCCAGCCCGGCCGGTAGGAGTGCTCGAGCCACAGCGAGCGGCGCTGGCGTGCGGTCGACCGCGGGTAGCCCATCGCGGTGACGTAGACGTCGATCGCCTCGCCCAGCCGGTCGGCGAACTCGCTGCGGCCGAGGCCGACCAGGCGCGCCCGTGACGGTGCGGCGGTCACCGCGAGCACCGGCCCCGGTGGGGACCGCACGCCCGCGCCGGGGCGGGGTCGGTGTCCGGGTACATGTCCCCATCACACCACGCCCGGCCGGTCCCGGCGGGTCCGGACCGGGCACCCCGCCACGGTGCCGGTGGGTGAGTGGCGCCACCCGGTCACCCGACTTGACGCGACGATCGAACACGCGTTCTACTGACGTATGTCGAACGCGTGTTCGACACCGGGCGTCCGGTGGGCGGAGTGGGGGAAGCACCCCGTCGCCGGGCGTCCCGGAGACCGATTCCGGTGGTGGGAACCGAGGCCCGGCCACCGGGTGGAGGGCGTGGTGATGCCAGTGGGCGGCTTCTCGCGTTTGTTCCGGTCCCGCCAGCCGGCGGCGATCGACGTGCGCTGGCAGAACGGTGAGCCGGTCGAGTTCTCGCGGCGTCCGTCGCGCCGCGGGGAACATTTCCTGGTCACCGGGGTTCGGGACCAGTGGATCGAGGAGTCCCCGTGGCCGTTCCCGTCGCCGATGCCGGTGGGCGGGGATCGGCTGAGCTGTTGGCGGGTGCTCGCCCGGTCGGTGCAGGACCCGCAGGAGCCGCCGCGTGAGGTGGTGCTGCGGATGCGGTCCGGTCCGGGCGTGTGGGACCTGGTGAAGGTCGACTGAGAGGTGCGGGAGATGCGGGAGGTGCGCGTGCGGAGCAGGACGATGGAACTGGACCTGGCGCTGCCGTCGCCGCGGTCCGCCGGGGCGCGACGGCCGGGCGACGCCCCGGCGGGC
>NZ_WWFY01000815.1:0-4375 GCF_009864975.1 Pseudonocardia sp. SID8383 | reverse complement strand
CGGCACCGGCCGACGCGGGAACGGCGGCCGCTCCGGCCGTCGCCGCGCAGCCGGAGCCCGCCGCGGCCGTCACCCGTACCCGCCGTCCACGCCGGGCGGCCTCCCGTCCGGCGGGTCCGCCCCAGGACGGAGGGTGACGGCGACCCCGGCGGAGAGCACTCCGACGGGGTCGCGTAACCTTGACCGACAGAAGCCACGCCTCTGCACACGACAGTGTTCGGCACGGGGGCCGTGGTGTGCGCGCCGGGGACCGGCGCGAGCTGTGAAAGCCCGAGCGCACCAGATGCGCCCCCGATGTTCAGGAGTCGTGCGTCAGCGATGTACGCGATCGTCAAGACCGGCGGCAAGCAGTACAAGGTGGCCGTCGACGACGTGGTCACCGTCGAGAAGCTCGACGGTGAGCCCGGCGCCGAGATCATTCTGCCCGCCGTTCTGCTCGTCGACGGCGACCAGGTGACCACCGACGCCAGCGGCCTCACCTCCGCGGTGACGGCCACCGTCGTCGAGCACACCAAGGGTCCGAAGATCCGGATCCACAAGTTCAAGAACAAGACCGGGTACCACAAGCGTCAGGGGCACCGTCAGCCCCTGACGAAGGTCCAGGTCACCGCGATCGGCAAGTAAGGAGCCCGCGTCATGGCACACAAGAAGGGTGCGTCCAGCTCCCGTAACGGTCGCGACTCCAACGCCCAGTACCTGGGTGTGAAGCGTTTCGGCGGCCAGTCGGTCAAGGCCGGCGAGATCCTCATCCGTCAGCGCGGCACCGCCACCCACCCGGGTGTCAACGTCGGGCGCGGCAAGGACGACACGCTGTTCGCCCTCGCCGCCGGGACCGTCGAGTTCGGTTCCAAGCGCGGCCGCAAGACCGTGAACATCGTGCCGGCCGAGGTCTGAGCGACCCGCCAGCACAGCGACGCCGACGGCGGGTCACCCCGGTAACGGGGGGCCCGCCGTTCGTCGTGTCACCACCCACCGCGGCCCCGCCGCGGTTACGACAACGACAGGAGCACCGTCATGTCCCGGTTCGTGGACCGCGTCGTGCTGCACGCGACCGCGGGTGCCGGGGGCAACGGCTGCGCCTCGGTACACCGCGAGAAGTTCAAGCCGCTCGGCGGCCCCGACGGCGGCAACGGCGGCCGGGGCGGCTCGGTCGTGCTCGTCGTCGACGCGGGTGTGCACACGCTGCTCGACTACCACCACCGCCCCCGTGCGGAGGCGAAGAACGGCACCCAGGGGCAGGGTGCGTTCAAGCAGGGCGCGAACGCCCCGGACCTGGAGCTGCGGGTCCCCGACGGCACCGTCGTTCTCGACGCCGGCGGCGAGGTCGTCGCCGACCTGGTCGGTGTCGGCACCCGGTTCGTCGCCGCCGAGGGCGGACGGGGCGGGCTCGGCAACGCCGCGCTGTCCTCCGCCGCCCGCAAGGCCCCCGGCTTCGCGCTGCTCGGTGAGCCCGGCGACGAGGTCGAGCTGACCCTGGAGCTGCGCAGCCTCGCCGACGTCGGCCTCGTCGGGTTCCCCAGCGCGGGCAAGTCCTCGCTGGTGGCGGCCCTGTCCGCGGCCCGCCCGAAGATCGCCGACTACCCGTTCACCACCCTCGTGCCCCAGCTCGGCGTGGTCAGCGCGGGGGACGACACCTTCACCGTCGCCGACGTCCCCGGCCTCATCCCGGGTGCCGCCGAGGGCCGCGGCCTCGGCCTGGAGTTCCTGCGCCACATCGAGCGCTGCTCGGTGCTGGTGCACGTCGTGGACTGCGCGACCTTCGAGACCGAGCGCGACCCGGTGTCCGACATCGAGGCACTGGAGACCGAGCTGGCGCACTACGCCGAGGCTCTCGGCACCAGCGCGCTGGGGGAGCGGATCGACCAGCGCCCGCGCCTGGTCGCGCTCAACAAGATCGACGTCCCGGACGCCGCGGACCTGGTCGACATGGTCCGCGAGGACCTGACCGAGCGCTTCGGCTGGCCGGTGTACGCGATCTCCACCGCGTCCCGGGCCGGGCTGCGGGAGCTGAGCTTCGCGATGGCCGAGCGGGTCGCCGCGGCCCGTGCCGCGCGCCCGGAGGCCGAGCCGAGCCGGATCGTGCTGCGCCCGCGCGCCGTCGACGACACCGGCTTCACCATCACGCCCGACCCGGAGCTCGACGGCGGGTTCATCGTGCGCGGGGAGCGCCCCGAGCGGTGGATCCGCCAGACCGCGTTCGAGAACGACGAGGCCGTCGGCTACCTCGCCGACCGGCTCGCCCGGCTCGGCGTGGAGGAGGCGCTCGCCAAGGCCGGAGCCGTCCCCGGCTGCCCGGTCACCGTCGGCCAGGTCACCTTCGACTGGGAGCCGTCCACCCCGGCCGGCGTCGCCGCCCTGCTCACCGGGCGCGGCACCGACATCCGGCTGGAGGGCAACGACCGGGTTGGCGCCGCCGAGCGCAAGCGCGCCCGGGGCGCGCGCCGGAACCACCTGTCCGACGCCGAGCTCGCCGCGGGCGCCCGCTACTCGTCGGACCACGAGATCGAGGAGTGAGACCCGCGTGAGCACGCGCGCCGCACTGGGTGCGGCGAAGCGGATCGTGGTGAAGGTCGGGTCGTCGTCGCTGACGAGCCTGACCGGTGGTCTCGACCCGGCCCGGCTCGACGCCCTGGTCGACGCCCTGGTGGGGCGTCGCGCCGCCGGTGCGCAGGTCGTGCTCGTCTCCTCGGGGGCGATCGCGGCCGGCCTCGCGCCGCTGCAGCTGCGACGCCGGCCGCGTGACCTGGCGACCCAGCAGGCCGCCGCGTCGGTCGGGCAGCTGCTGCTCGCCCACGCCTACTCGGCGTCGTTCGCCCGGCACGGGCAGGGCATCGGGCAGGTGCTGCTCACCGCCGACGACATGATCCGCCGCTCGAACTACCGCAACGCCCAGCGCACCCTGGAGCGGCTGCTGCAGCTCGGGTCGCTTCCGGTGGTCAACGAGAACGACACCGTCGCCACCGCCGAGATCCGGGTGGGCGACAACGACCGGCTCGCCGCGCTCGTCGCGCACATCGTCGGCGCCGACGCGCTCGTGCTGCTCTCCGACGTCGACGGCCTCTACGACGGCCACCCGCGCGACCCCGGGACGTCGCTGATCACCGAGGTCGACGACCCGGCCGAGCTCGCGGGGGTCAGCGTCACCCGCCCCGGGTCGGGACTGGGCACCGGCGGCATGGCCACCAAGGTCGAGGCGGCCGCGATGGCGTCGGCGGCCGGGATCCCGGTGCTGCTGACCTCCGCCGACCGGATCGCCGATGCCCTGGCCACCACCGAGGACGGCCCGGAGGTCGGCACCGTGTTCCGCGCCGCCGGGACCCGGATGGGTGCCCGCCGGTTCTGGCTGCGGCACGCCGCCGACGTCCGTGGGGCCCTCGACCTCGACGACGGCGCGGTCGAGGCCGTCCGCCGCCGTCGCCGCTCGCTGCTCGCCGCCGGGGTGCACGGCGTGTCCGGTGACTTCGACGCCGGCGACGTCGTCGAGCTGCTCGCCCCCGGTGGACGGGCCATCGCACGGGGTGTCGTCTCCTACGACGCGACCGAGCTGCCGCACATGATCGGCCGCCGGACCCGCGAGCTGCCGCCCGAGCAGCGGCGCGAGCTCGTCCACGCGGACGACCTCGTTCTGCTCTAGACGGCGGCAGGGCACAATGCCCGCATGTCGGCCGACCGCGCCCGTTCCGCGCTGGTCGCGTCCCTGGTCCGCGACGGCCGGGTGCGCACCCCCGCGGTCCGCGCGGCACTGGAGACGGTGCCGCGCCACCTGTTCCTGCCGGCCCTCGACCCCGGCGGGGCCTACGCCGACGTCGCCGTCCCGATCAAGGTCGACGACGGCGTGACGGTCAGCTCGGTCTCCCAGCCGTCGATGGTCGCGATCATGCTGGAACAGCTGGAGGCCGGGCCGGGACACCGGGTGCTGGAGATCGGTGCGGGGGCCGGCTGGAACGCGGCGCTGCTGGCGGAGCTGGTCGGTCCGGACGGGGCCGTGACCACCCTCGACATCGACGACGACCTGGTCGCCGGGGCCCGGGCGAACCTGGACGCCGCCGGGTACGACGACGTCGACGTCGTCGTCGGGGACGGGGCGCTCGGATACCCCCCCGCGGCGCCCTACGACCGGATCGAGCTGACCGTCGGCTCCACCGGCGTCCGGCCGGAGTGGGTCGCCCAGCTCGCGCCCGGCGGCCGGCTGCTGCTGCCGCTCACGGTGCGCGGCAGCCAGCTGTCGGTGGCGTTCGCCCACACCGCTCCGGGACGGCTGCACTCGCGGTCGGTGCGCAGCTGCGCGTTCGTCCGGCTGCGCGGGGAGGGTGCCGACTCGGGCGCCGAGGTCGCGCTGCCGGGCGGCCGGTGGCGGGTGCAGCCCGCCTGCGGC
>NZ_WWFY01000814.1:0-4418 GCF_009864975.1 Pseudonocardia sp. SID8383 | reverse complement strand
GGGCGCGCCGGACAGGCCGTAGCCCGCGGCCGCGCCCGCCCCGGCCAGCGCCGCTCCGGCGCCGGCCAGGCCGAACAGCCGTCGCCGGGACAGGTGCCATGGGCTCATGCCGTCACGGTGCCCGCGACCTTGCTGACCGGCTCGGACAGCGCGTCGACGGCTGCGGTCATCGCGCGGGTGTCCTCCGGCGTCAGCTGGGTGTACAGCCGGTAGCCGTCGCCGACCCGGTAGCCCTGCAGCAGCGTCTCGACGGCCTCGAACCGCTGGTCGAGCACCGGGCCGAGCGCGGGGTCGTTGGCGTCGATCGTCGGGCGGAGTGCGGCGACCGCGGCGCGGGAGCCCTCGACGTTCGCGGCGAAGTCCCACAGGTCGGTGTGGGAGTAGCGGTCCTCCTCGCCGGTGATCTTTCCGGTGGCGACCTCGTCGAGGAGCTCCTTCGCGCCGTTCGCGAGCTGGACCGGGGTCAGCTCGACGGTCCGGGTGCGCGCGGCCAGGTCGGTGATGTCGGCGGTGAGCCGGTCGGCGATCGCGGCCGAGTCGGGCTGCAGGCCGGTGACCCACAGGTCCTTCTCCAGCCGGTGGTACCCGGTGAACCCGACGCCCGGGTCACGCTCGTCGTCCTCCCGGCCGTCGATCCTCGGGTCGATGTCGCCGAAGGACTCGGCGACGGGCTCGATGCGCTCCCAGTAGGTGCGCGCGACCGGGAACAGCGCCTTGGCCTTCTCGACCTCGCCGGCCTTGACCGCGTCGGCGAACTCCTGGGTCTTCGGGACGAGCGCGCCGACCTGGGAGTCGACGTAGCGCTTGTAGCCGGCGGTGGCCGCGGCCAGCTGGGCGTTCGCGTCGGTGGCGCGTTGCGCCGAGCCGGTGACGCTGAACGGGGCGCGGATGCCGTCGCCGGACATGCCGGGCTTGCAGGCGGTGGTGTAGGTGCCGCCGTCGGGGACCTCGACGATCAGGTCGCGGGACAGCCCGGGGCCGATGTTCTCGACCTCGCCCATGATCCGGTCACCGGTGGCGTAGAGGTAGAACTCGGTGACCTTGCTGCCGGCGTTGGTGATCCGGAAGGTGAGGGTGCCGGCCGGGGCCTGCGCGGTCGAGATCTCGCAGGCGGTGTCGGTGGCGTTCACGGTGATCGGACCGCCGTCGCCCGCCCCCTGCGCGGTGGGAGCGGTCGAGGTGCAGCCGGCCAGCAGCGCGGCGGCGACGGTGAGCGACGCCAGGCCGGCGGCCGTGCGCGTGACGGGGGACATCGTGCGTTCTCCTAGAGGGATCGACACCGTGGACGGTGCGGGGTTCAGGCGTCGGTGGTGGCGGGCGCGCGCCGGCGGGCGGGGCGCAGGAACAGCGCCAGGACCACCACGACGTAGAGCGACCAGACGACGGCCTCGAGCACGGTCGTCCGCGGTGAGAAGTTGAAGATCCCCTTGAGGAGCGTGCCGTACCAGGAGTCGGCGGGGATCACGTCGCTGACGTCGAAGGCCAACGTGGTCAGCCCCGGCAGGATCCCGGCCTCCTGCAGGTCGTGCACGCCGTAGGCGAGGATCCCGGCGGCGACGAAGATCAGCAGGAAGCCGGTGACGGTGAAGAACCGGCCCAGGTCGATCGTCAGCGCGCCACGGTAGATCGCGTACGCCAGCGCGACGGCGATCGCGATGCCGATCAGGAACCCGACCAGCGGCCCGGCCGTCTCGCCCGCGGCCTGCGCGGCGGCGAAGAAGAAGATCGCGGTCTCCAGGCCCTCGCGGCCGACGGCGAGCGCCGCCATCACGACGACGGCCCACGGCCCCATCGACACGGCCCGGTCCAGGGCGCCCTCCAGCTCCCGGGACAGGGTCCGGCCGTGCGAGCGCATCCAGAAGATCATCCAGGTGACGAAGCCGACCGCGATGATCGAGAGCGAGCCGCCGAGCGCCTCCTGCGCGGAGAAGGTCAGTGCCTGCTGGGTCAGGGTCAGCCCGAGCGTGACGCCGACGCTGACGGCGACGGCGAGCGCGACGCCGGCCCACACCCTGGGCAGCTCGGAGCGACGTCCGGTGCGGACCAGGAACGCGACCAGGATCGCCACGACCAGCGCGGCCTCGAGTCCTTCGCGCAGCCCGATGAGCGCGTTCCCCAGCATGCGACCTCCTGCAGCGTGACCACTACGAGCAGTCACCAGGTGAGGGTGTGCTGCCGGGCGGGAAGGCTAACCTCACCCGATCGAGCGGGGAAGGCTCGCGCGGCATTCGCCCCGGAAGATCCGTTTTCGCAGTTCAGGGACGGTCGGGTGCGAGCGCGATGCGGGCCCGCACCTCGCCCAGCGCCTCCTGGTACTCCGGGCGCGGATCCATCGCCGAGGCGATCTTCAGCTGCGTCTCGGCCTCGCCGAGCCTGCCCTGGCGCTGCAGCGTCTTGCCGAGCGCGAAGCGCGCGTAGTGGTCGGCCGGATCCATCTCGACGACCCGGACGAACGACGCCTCGGCCTTCCGCAGCTGTGCCGAGTCGAGATAGGCGCGGCCGGCGAGCAGGTGCACCGAGGCGTCGCTGGGCTCGTCCGGACCGTGGGCGTCGAGGACGGGGCGGAGCGCGTCGAGTGCCTCGAGCGGGCGGTGCCGGGAGAGCAGCCGGTCGGCACGGCGGAACGCCGCGACCGGGTCCTGGTGGTTCGCACGGGGACTGCTCATGGTCACCCTTACGTTAGGTGCGATCCGGGCGGGACGCGAGGTCTTGACAGACCGCCGGTGCGGAGCAGGGTGACGCAAGCGTCCCCCGCCGGGGGCCGACCGGTGACTACGCTGACGCACCGGACGACACCCGCGATCAGAACAGGAGTCACGGTGGCGGTCATCGAGCAGGTCGGGGCACGCGAGATCCTCGATTCCCGGGGCAACCCCACGGTGGAGGTCGAGGTCGCGCTGGACGACGGCACGCTGGCGCGTGCCGCGGTCCCGTCGGGCGCCTCGACCGGCGAACACGAGGCCGTCGAGCTGCGGGACGGCGACAAGAACCGCTACGGCGGCAAGGGCGTCGAGAAGGCCGTCGCGGCCGTCCTCGACGAGATCGGGCCGGAGCTCGTCGGCGTCGAGGCGGTGGACCAGCGGCTGGTCGACCAGCGCCTCGTCGACCTCGACGGCACCCCGGACAAGTCGAAGTTCGGCGCGAACGCCCTGCTGGGCGTGTCGCTGGCCGTCGCGAAGGCCGGGGCGGAGTCCTCGGGCCTGGAGCTGTTCCGCTACGTCGGCGGCTCCAACGCGCACGTCCTGCCGGTCCCGATGATGAACATCCTCAACGGTGGTGCGCACGCCGACACCTCCGTCGACGTGCAGGAGTTCATGGTCGCCCCGATCGGTGCGGAGACCTTCCGCGAGGCGCTGCGCTGGGGCGCGGAGGTCTACCACGCGCTGAAGTCGGAGCTGAAGGACAAGGGCCTGTCGACCGGCCTCGGCGACGAGGGCGGTTTCGCCCCCGACGTCAAGGGCGGCACCCGCGGGGCGCTCGACCTGATCGCCGCCGCCGTGCAGCGGGCCGGCTACACCCTGGGCACCGACGTCGTGCTGGCGCTCGACGTCGCGGCGACCGAGTTCCACGAGGCAGGCAAGTACTCCTTCGAGGGCAAGAAGATCACCGCGGACAAGCTGTCCGAGGTGTGGGCCGAGCTGGTCGACTCCTACCCGCTGGTGTCCATCGAGGACCCGCTGGACGAGAACGACTGGGACGGCTGGGTCGGCCTCACCGAGGCCATCGGCGACAAGGTGCAGCTCGTCGGCGACGACCTGTTCGTCACCAACCCGGAGCGGCTCGAGGACGGCATCGCCCGTGGCGCCGCGAACGCGCTGCTGGTGAAGGTCAACCAGATCGGCACCCTGTCCGAGACCCTCGACGCGGTGACGATGGCGCACAACGCGGGGTACCGCTGCATGATGAGCCACCGTTCCGGGGAGACCGAGGACGTCACCATCGCGGACCTCGCCGTCGCGACCGGCTGCGGCCAGATCAAGACCGGCGCCCCGGCGCGGTCCGAGCGGGTGGCGAAGTACAACCAGCTGCTGCGCATCGAGGAGCTGCTCGGTGACGCCGCCCGCTACAACGGCGAGCTGGCGTTCCCGCGGTATCAGGTACCCGGCCAGGGCTGACGCTCCGGTCGTTCACCCGTCGGTGACACCGGTGCCGCCCGGATCGTCTGCGGACGGTCCGGCGCGGCGCCCCCACCGGCGCCCGATCGGGCGGCATGCTGGACGGGTCGCCACGGAGCGGTACGGGCGGCACTGACGGGTGAGGGAACCCGGGACGGACGGGAGGGTGCATGGCGGACCGTCGGGGACGTGGACGGGACGCTCGTGCGCGCACGACCGGCACCGGGCGTGGCCGTGCCGCGGCCAAGCCGCGGACCACGACCGCACGCTCGGCGCGCGCCCCCGCGTCGACGGGCGGCTCCG
>NZ_WWFY01000813.1:0-6247 GCF_009864975.1 Pseudonocardia sp. SID8383 | reverse complement strand
CCCCGCCGCTGCCGCCCGCCGCTCCCCCGGCCGGGCGCAACGGCACCGTGTCGTCGCTGCGGCCCGCCCGCACCGGCATCCCGATCGACCGGTCGCCCGCGTCGCCGCGTCCGGCGTCGGCGTCGAACCGGGCCGAGGCGCGTGCGACCGCGCCCGCCGTGCTGCCCGAGTACCCGACGATGACCGTGCCCCAGCTGCGCGGCAAGCTCCGCACGCTGAGCCTCGACGACCTCGCGGACCTCCTCGCCTGGGAGACCGCGCACGAGAACCGGCCGCCGTACGTCACGATGCTGACGAACCGGATCGCGACGGTGTCCGAGAACCGTTGAGCGCCACGACCTCCGAAGAGGACCCGTGGCCGGTCCGCACGGTCGCCCGCAAGATCGCGGAGTGGGTCGACCGGCTCGGCGCGGTGTGGGTCGAGGGCCAGCTCGCCCAGGTCAACGCCCGCTCCGGGACCGCGTTCCTGACCCTGCGTGACCCGGCCGCGGACATCTCCCTGCAGCTGACGGCGCCGTCGTCGCTGGTGCGCGACGCCGGCGGCGCCGTGACCGAGGGCAGCCGGGTGATCGTGCACGGCAAGCCGTCGTTCTACCTGGGGCGCGGCACGCTGTCGCTGCGCGTCGACCGGATCCGCGCGGTCGGGCTCGGCGAGCTGCTGGCCCGCATCGAGCGGCTGCGCAGGCTGCTCGCCGCCGAGGGGCTGTTCGACCCGGCCCTCAAGCGGCGCCCGCCGCTGCTCCCGCACACCATCGGCCTGGTCACCGGGCGCGACTCGGCGGCCGAGCACGACGTCGTCCGCAACGCGACCTCGCGCTGGCCCGCGGTGCGGTTCCGGATCGAGAACGTCGCGGTGCAGGGCGGGCTCGCCGTCGAGCAGGTCGTCGGCGCGCTGCGGGCCCTCGACCGGGACCCGGACGTCGAGGTCATCGTGCTCGCCCGCGGTGGCGGCAGCGTCGAGGACCTGCTGCCCTTCTCCGACGAGACGCTGTGCCGCGCCGTCGCCACCTGCCGGACCCCGGTCGTGTCGGCCATCGGGCACGAGCCGGACACCCCGCTGGTCGACCACGTCGCCGACGTGCGCTGTTCCACCCCCACCGAGGCCGGACGCAGTCTGGTGCCCGACCTCGCCGAGGAGACCGCGCGGATCTCCGGGCTGCGCGACCGGGCCCGCCGCGCGCTGCACGGCTGGGTCGACCGCGAGCAGCACCGCCTCGACGACCTGCGACGACGGCCCGTGCTGGCCGACCCGCTGCGCATCGTCACCTCCCGGGAGGGCGAGATCGCCGACGCCCGCACCGCCGCCCACCGCGCGGTGCTGCGCCGGCTGGACCGGTCGTCGTCGGAGCTGGAGCACCTGGGTGCCCGGCTCGCCGCGCTCGGCCCGACCGCGACCCTGGCCCGCGGCTACGCGATCGTGCAGCTCGCCGACCGCACCGACGACGACGTGCCCCCGCTGCTGCGGTCGGTCGCCGACGCGCCCGCCGGCACCGGCCTGCGGATCCGGGTCGCCGACGGCGCCGTCGCCGCCACCGTGACCACCACCCCCGACCCGGAGACCTGATGAGCGACCGTCCGGCAGTGGAGACCCTGGGCTACGAGAAGGCCCGCGACGAGCTCGTGGAGGTCGTGCGCGCGCTGGAGGTCGGCGGCCTCGGCCTGGACGAGTCCGTCGCGCTGTGGGAGCGCGGCGAGGCCCTGGCCAAGCGCTGCGACGCCCAGCTCGCCGGCGCCCGCACCCGCATCGAGGAGAAGCTGGCCGAGGCGGAAGGCGACCAGGACTCCTGACGCCGTCCTCGGCCGCCGAGACAGGCGGCCCCGGTCACCGCCGGACCCGCTGCGGCGCGTCCACCGTGGCCGCGGCGGCGTCAGCGGGACGGGTCAGGATCCTCCCGGCGCGACTGGAGGCGCCGCCACGAGGGCCTCGGCGAGGGTGCGGAACTGCTCGTCCGACGCCGAACCCGTCACGAGTACGCGGACCTCCGGCCGGCCGGGAAGCGTCGCGATCCGGAAGGGCTCGCCGCCCTCGGCGCCGTAGACCTCCCAGGTCAGGCCGCCCGCCTGCACGGTGCCGCGCATCGTCGGCGGGCCGTCGCCGCGTCCCGCGGAACCGGACTCGGTGGCGAGGACACCCTCGACCGAGCCGTCGGTCTGGACCAGGCTCAGGAAGTCCGCGTCGGGGGTGACGAAGCCGATGCGCACGGCGGTGCCGCCGCCCTCCACCGGGCCGCGGTCGGTGGAGTTGACCCGGAACGGGACGTCCGGAAGCCGCAGCGGGAAGGTCGAGCCACGGGCGTACTCGGCGATCCGGGCCGGGGCGTCGACGGTGGGGGCCGACGCGGCGTCCTCGGCCGGGGTGCCGGGTGAGAACGAGCAGGACCCGCCGACCGAGAAGATCAGCAGGGCGACCGGGACGAGGATCAGGCACGCCCAGATCAGGTCGCGCACCGACGCGTCGCCCCGGGCGGGCTTGTGCATCGCCTGCGGACCCGCCTCGGGGATCCGGCGGGTCACCGGCGGCGGCTGCGGCCTCCCGGACCCGGCCGCACCCGCGGGCGCGGCGGCCGGGTCCGCAGCCGGAACCGGGCCCGGACCGGTGCCACCGGCCGTGGCCCGGTCGGCGGCCCCGGTGGTACCGGAGGTCTCGGCCGGGTCCGGGACAGCCGGGGGCCCGGCGGGCTCCGAGGAGTCCGGCGACGGCGTTCCCGGGTCAGGTCGTGCGCTCACGTGTCCATCGTCCCAGGCATGGCGTCGGTCGCTCATCGCTGCTCCCCCGACGTCGGGCGTGCGAGGATCGCCGGGCGCCTCCCCGAACGCCCGTGGCAACCCGGACGAGGGGACGTCGCCGACGAGCACGCCGCCCGTGAATGGAGACGTATCCGTGAGCCAGCCCGCCAGCCCCGCCACCCCCCGCCGTCGTGAGGCGCCCGACCGCAACCTGGCGATGGAGCTGGTCCGGGTCACCGAGGCCGCCGCGATGGCCGCGGGCCGCTGGGTCGGCAAGGGCGACAAGAACGGCGGGGACGGTGCCGCCGTCGACGCCATGCGCCAGCTCATCTCGTCGGTGTCGATGCGCGGCGTCGTCGTCATCGGCGAGGGCGAGAAGGACGAGGCCCCGATGCTGTTCAACGGCGAGGAGGTCGGGAACGGCGAGGGCCCGTTCTGCGACGTCGCCGTCGACCCCATCGACGGCACCACGCTGATGGCCAAGGGCATGCCCAACGCCCTCGCGGTGCTCGCCGTCGCCGAGCGGGACGCCATGTTCGACCCGTCCGCCGTCTTCTACATGGAGAAGATCGCGGTCGGGCCGGAGGCCGCGGACGCCATCGACATCACCGCACCGGTCGCGGAGAACATCCGCCGCGTCGCCCGGGCCAAGGAGATCGACGTCGCCGACGTCACGGTCTGCGTGCTCGACCGCCCGCGCCACGAGCAGATCGTCACCGAGATCCGCGCGGCCGGCGCCCGGATCGCGTTCATCTCCGACGGCGACGTCGCCGGTGCCATCGCCGCCGCGCGTCCCACCTCGGGCGTGGACATGCTCTACGGCGTCGGCGGGACCCCGGAGGGGATCATCACCGCGGCCGCGCTGAAGTGCATGGGCGGCGAGATCCAGGGCCGGCTGTGGCCCAAGGACGACACCGAGCGCGAGAAGGCCCTCGCCGCGGGTCACGACCTCGACAAGGTCCTGACCACCGCCGAGCTCGTGCGCGGCGAGAACGTCTTCTTCTGCGCCACCGGCATCACCGACGGCCCGCTGCTGCGCGGCGTCCACTACCGGGGTGGCGGGGCGACCACCCAGTCGATCGTGATGCGGTCCAAGTCCGGCACCGTCCGGCTGATCGACGGCTACCACCGTCTCACCAAGCTGCGCGAGTTCTCCTCCGTCGACTTCGACGGCGTCGAGGGCGAGGCCCCGCCGCTGCCGTGAGGTCAGGCTCACGTACCACTGCGGGACGGGTTGCGGAGGAGTAGACCTCAGCCCATGAGCGAGGACTTCCGCATCGAGCACGACACCATGGGCGAGGTCCGGGTCCCCGCCGACGCGTTGTGGCGGGCCCAGACCCAGCGCGCGGTGGAGAACTTCCCGATCTCCGGCCGCGGCCTGGAGCGCGCGCAGATCCGCGCGCTCGGCCTGGTCAAGGCGGCCGCGGCCCGGGTGAACGGCGAGCTGGGTGTACTGGACGACGACCGGGCCCGCGCGATCGCCGCGGCCGCCGACGAGGTGGCCGCGGGCGGGCACGACGACCACTTCCCGGTCGACGTCTTCCAGACGGGCTCGGGCACGTCGTCGAACATGAACGCCAACGAGGTGATCGCCTCGCTGGCCGCCCACGCCGGCACCGACGTGCACCCGAACGACCACGTCAACGCCTCGCAGTCGTCGAACGACGTCTTCCCGACGACCATCCACCTCGCCGCCACCGAGGCGCTGGCGACCGAGGTCGTCCCGGCGCTGCAGCACCTCGAGGCCGCGCTGCGCCGCCGCGCGGCGGACTGGTCGGAGGTCGTGAAGGCCGGCCGCACCCACCTCATGGACGCCGTCCCGATCACCCTCGGCCAGGAGGCCGGTGGCTGGGCCAGCCAGGCCGGCTACGGCGCCGCCCGCGTCCGCGACGCGCTCCCCCGCCTCGCCGTCCTGCCGATCGGCGGGACCGCGGTCGGCACCGGGCTCAACGCTCCGGACGGGTTCGGCGCCGCCGTGGTCGCGAAGCTGCGCGAGGCGACCGGCCTGGAGCAGCTCGCCGAGGCCACCGACCACATCGAGGCCCAGGGCTCCCGCGACGGCCTGGTCGAGGCCTCCGGCGCGCTGCGCACCGTCGCCGTGTCGCTCTACAAGATCGCCAACGATCTGCGCTGGCTGTCGTCCGGGCCGCGTACCGGGCTGGCCGAGATCCACCTGCCGGACCTGCAGCCGGGCAGCTCCATCATGCCGGGCAAGGTCAACCCGGTGATCTGCGAGGCCACGATGATGGTGTGCGCGCAGGTCATGGGCAACGACGCGACGGTCGGCTTCTCGGGCAGCCAGGGCAACCTGGAGCTGAACGTGATGATGCCGGTGATGGCGCGCAACGTCCTGGAGTCCGCCCGGCTGATCGCGAACGCCGCTCGGCTGCTCGCCGACAAGGTCGTCGACGGCATGGAGGCCGACCTCGAGCGCACCCGCGAGTACGCCGAGTCCTCCCCGTCGATCGTCACCCCGCTGAACTCGAGGATCGGCTACGAGGAGGCGGCGGCCGTCGCGAAGCAGGCGCTGAAGGAGCGGAGGACGATCCGCGAGGTCGTGATCGAGCGCGGCCACGTCGCGAACGGCACCCTCACCGAGGACGAGCTGGACCGTGCCCTGGACGTGCTGGCGATGACCCGCGGCGAGAAGCGCTCCTGATCCCGGCTGCACCCGGTCACCGGCCGGGCGCACCGGGTCAGTCCATCCGCTGTTCACCTCCGCGTCCCCGTTCGGTCCACATCGACGTGACACCGTGTGTGCGTCAGTCGATCACCGTCACCCGAACGGACCTCCCCGATGCCCGACCAGCGCTTCGCGTACATCCCTGTGCACGATCTGCGCTCCGGTCGCTGCACCGGGGTCGAGGTCGTGCCGCGCCTGCACCACGACGCGGTGGCCGTCGCGGCCCGCGACCGCGGCTGGGACGCCCGCCGGATCGCCGAGCTCGACGCGGGCACCGCGGTCTCCGCGGTCGCGTCCGCCCGGTCCTGGGGTGCCGCCGTCCCGGTGCAGGTCGACGTCGCCGCGGACACCGTCCTCCACGCCCGCGGCCGGCTGCGCGCCATGCTCGGCGGCACCTCCGACCCGGTCGCTCCCCTGCTGGAGGTCGGCCCGCCGATCGCCGCGGCCGCACCGGCGGAGCACCTCGTCCTGGCACTGGCCGAGCTGCGGCGCTGGGGGTTCCGCATCGGTCTCGACGGGGCCGGGCGCGCGTTCGGTCCGGAGCTCGTGGCCGCCGTTCGGCCGGACGTGGTGAAGCTCGAGCCGGACCTCTGCGACGGAATGCTCGACACGGGGACCGGTGCCGCCGTCCGTGCCGTGGTCGAGGTGTCGCGCGCGGTCGGGGCGCCGGTCGCCGCGACCGGGGTCCGCGACGCGGCCCGGCTGACGGGGCTGTTCGCGATCGGGATCGCGTTCGCCCAGGGCCCGTTGCTGGGTGGGACGCGCGCCGCCCCCGAGGCCGACCCGGCGACCCGCGCGGAGCTGCTCGGCCTGCTGAGCGCGATGCCACAGCCCGCC
>NZ_WWFY01000812.1:0-11113 GCF_009864975.1 Pseudonocardia sp. SID8383 | reverse complement strand
TGGCCCTCGTCAGGCCCGGGTCCTCGTCCGACCCGGGCCCCGGCCGGCCGCGGACCTCGTCCGGCCTCGCGGTCTCCGGCCGGCCCCCGGCCTCCGGGCACCCCCCGGGCTTCCACCCGCCCGGGCCCGGGCCCGTCCGGCCGCGCGGCCACGGTCGCCCCGGCTGCCCGCCCATGATCAGCACGACCGAGCCGATCGGTGCCGGACGTGGCACCGATCGCTGCACAGACGTCGATCACGGGGTCGCTGCTCCGGTCCCGGCCCGGCAGCCCGGCCATGATCGCCGTGATGGAAGTGATCGGTGCCGGATGGGGCACCGATCGCTGCACGCGTGGCGATCATGAGCCCGACGGTGCCCGGGGTCCGCGGATCCCCTGGCCGCAGTGCACGGCGGTCGCCGGCGCCGGGTCCCGGGGGACCGGTCAGCCCAGCACCCCGCGCTCGCGCAGCACCCGCACGGCCCGGGCGGCGCCCTCCCATCGGTGGGCGTCCCAGCCGTGCGCGGACGCGGCGCGGACGTTGTCGACGCGGTCGTCGAAGAACAGCACCTGCTCCGGTGCGGTGCCGAACTCGACGTCGGCGCGCCGGAAGATGTCCTGCGACGGTTTCGCGGCGCCCACGTCGGCGGAGAACAGCAACCGGTCGAACGGGCTGCTCCAGGCCGCGGCGCGCACCGCGGAGGCCAGCCCGCGCGGCGCGTTGGACAGCACGGCGAGGCGCACCCGGGCCCGCGCGAGGTCGGCGATCAGCATCGACGACGACGGCGGCAGTGTCGACCAGAACGTGACGTCCACCCGCTCGGCGGCGTCCATCCGGGCGCGCTCGGGTGCCAGGCCCAGGTCGGCGCAGACGGCGGTCCAGTAGCGGTCCGGCGGGTCGCCCAGGTCGTGCCGGGCGCGGTGGCGCCAGTACGCCTCGCGCAGCACGGGTTCGGGTACGGCGAACACCCCGGCCAGCCGGCGCTCCAGGCCCACGGACGGCACCAGCACCTCACCGAGGTCGAACACCACCGTGGTCGGCGGTGTCGTCGGCTCGGGGGCGGTGGGCATCGTGGCCCGACCCTAACCCGCCGCCGGACCGTCCGCGACACGCCGTCGTCCGGGGTGGACAGGGGGTGAGCAGGCCCGACACGCGGAGCCCGATCGTGCCCGGCCGCCGTCGCCGAAACCGTCGGACCCCACCGTTACGCTGGGCCCCTCACCGATCCGGTCGGTCCGGACCCGCAGGGTCCACCGGCTCCGGCGAGCGGGCCCCGCCAGGTCCGCGCACCGGCGCCGATGTCCCTGCCCGTCCGCGCCGCCGGCCCGGTGTCGGCACGTCCGCCCCGACGGGCGTGCGCACCAGCGGAGGTCCGCGCCGTCCCAGCGGCGCGGGAGAGGAGCGCGGGACACACATGGGCAGTGCCGGATCCGGGAGTCGCTCCTTCGTTCATCTGCACACGCACACCGAGTTCTCGATGCTGGACGGTGCCGCCCGGCTCGACGACCTGTTCTCCGAGGCCGCCAAGCACGAGATGCCGGCCATCGCGATGACCGACCACGGCAACGTCTACGGCGCCTTCGAGTTCTGGCGCAAGGCGAAGGCGCACGACGTCAAGCCGATCATCGGCATGGAGGGCTACCTCGCGCCCGGGTCGCGGCACGAGCGCAAGCGCACCGCGCTGGGCAACGGCAGCGAGAACAACCCCGACCTCATGTACACCCACATGACGCTGCTCGCGGAGAACACGGAGGGGATGCACAACCTCTTCCGGCTCTCCTCGCTGGCCAGCCTCGAGGGCTACTACTACAAGCCGCGTATGGACCGCGAGCTGCTGGAGAAGTACGGCAAGGGCCTGATCGCGACGACGGGCTGCCCGTCCGGCGAGGTCGCGCGCCTGCTCCAGCAGCACGACTTCGACGCCGCCTGCCAGGCCGCGAGCGACTACCGCGACATCTTCGGGAAGGACAACTTCTTCCTGGAGCTGATGGACCACGGCATCGAGATCGAGAAGCGGGTCCAGGAGGACCTGTTCCGGCTCAAGGACAAGCTCGACCTGCCCGGCCTCGCGACGAACGACCTGCACTACACCTACCCCGACGACACCAAGGCGCACGAGGTGCTCCTCTGCGTCCAGACCGGCAAGACCCTCGCGGACCCGAACCGGTTCAAGTTCGACGCGCAGGACTTCTACCTCAAGTCCGCCGCCGAGATGCGCCAGCTCTGGGACCCGATCCACCCCGAGGCCTGCGACAACACGCTGCTCGTCGCCGAGCGCTGCAACATCGACTTCACCACCGGCCAGGACCTCCAGCCCAAGGCGCCCGTCCCCGAGGGGGAGACCGAGGAGTCCTGGCTGATCAAGGAGGTCGAGCGGGGACTGCACATGCGGTTCCCCGACGGCGTCACCGAGAAGTACCGGCAGCAGGCCAACTACGAGGTCGGCGTCATCATCAAGATGGGCTACCCCGGCTACTTCCTGGTGACCGCGGACCTCATCCAGCACGCCAAGTCGGTCGGCATCCGCTGCGGCCCCGGCCGTGGCTCGGCGGCGGGCTCGCTGGTCGCCTACGTCCTGGGCATCACCGACCTCGACCCGATCCGGCACAAGCTGATCTTCGAGCGGTTCCTGAACCCGGACCGTGTGTCGATGCCCGACATCGACATGGACTTCGACGAGCGGCGGCGCGGCGAGATGATCCGCTACGTCACCGAGAAGTACGGCGAGGACCGGATCGCGCAGATCATCACCTACTCGACGATCAAGGCGAAGGCCGCGATCAAGGACTCGGCGCGGGTGCTGTTCGGCCAGCCCGGCTACTCCGTCGCCGACCGCATCTCCAAGGCCATGCCGCCCGCGGTGATGGGCAAGGACATCCCGCTGTCGGGCATCTTCGACCCGTCGCACAAGCGGTACTCCGAGGCGACCGAGGTCCGCGCCCTCTACGAGGCGGACCCGCAGGTCAAGGAGATCGTCGACACCGCGCGGGGCCTCGAGGGACTGAAGCGGCAGTGGGGCGTGCACGCCGCGGGCGTGATCATGTCCTCGACGCCGCTCATCGACGTGATCCCGATCCAGCGCCGCGAGTCCGACGGCGCGATCATCACGCAGTTCGACATGGGCGTCTGCGAGACCATCGGCCTGCTGAAGATGGACTTCCTGGGGCTGCGCAACCTCACCATCCTCGACGACGCCCTGGAGAACATCGAGCTCAACGGCAAGCCCGCCGTCGACCTGGACGAGGTCGAGCTCGACGACCGCAAGACCTACGAGCTGCTCTCCCGCGGGGACACCCTGGGTGTGTTCCAGCTCGACGGCGGCCCGATGCGGGATCTGCTGCGCCGCATGGCGCCCAGCGAGTTCGAGCACATCTCCGCGGTCGGCGCGCTGTACCGCCCGGGCCCGATGGGGGCGAACGCGCACAACGACTACGCCGACCGCAAGAACGGCCGGCAGGAGATCACGCCGATCCACCCGGAGCTGGCCGAGCCGCTCAAGGACGTCCTCGGTGAGACCTTCGGCCTGATCGTGTACCAGGAACAGGTCATGTCCATCGCGCAGGTGCTGGCGGGCTACACGCTCGGCCAGGCGGACCTGCTCCGCCGCGCGATGGGCAAGAAGAAGAAGGAGATCCTGGACAAGGAGTACGCCGGCTTCGCCCAGGGCATGAAGGACAACGGCTACTCCGCCGACGCCGTCAAGACTCTCTGGGACATCCTGCTCCCGTTCTCCGACTACGCCTTCAACCGCGCCCACTCCGCCGCCTACGGCGTGGTGTCCTACTGGACGGCCTACCTCAAGGCGAACTACCCGGCCGAGTACATGGCCGGCGTGCTCACCTCGGTGCGCGACGACAAGGACAAGGCCGCGGTCTACCTGGCGGAGTGCCGCCGGATGGGCATCACGGTCCTCCCGCCCGACGTCAACGACTCGGTGCGCAACTTCGCGCCGGTCGGCGACGACATCCGCTTCGGCCTCGGCGGCATCCGCAACGTCGGGCACAACGTCGTCGACGCGATCGTCGCCGCGCGGCGGGAGAAGGGGAACTTCGTCGACTTCTCCGACTTCCTGCGCAAGGTCGACGCGGTCGTCTGCAACAAGAAGGTCGTCGAGTCGCTGATCAAGGCGGGCGCGTTCGACTCGCTCGGCCACTCCCGCAAGGGCCTGCTGCTCGTGCACGCCGACGCCATCGACGCGGTGATGAGCACCAAGAAGGCCGCCTCGCTGGGCCAGTTCGACCTGTTCGGGTCGCTGGACGGCCCGGGCGAGGGCGACGACGGCGGTCTCGGTGGCATCTTCGACGTGAAGGTGCCCGACGAGGAGTGGGACACCAAGCACAAGCTCGCCGTCGAGCGGGAGATGCTCGGCCTCTACGTGTCCGGGCACCCGTTGCAGGGCCTCGAGCAGGCGCTCGCCGCGAAGTCCGACACCTCGATCGCCGACATCGTCGAGGGCTCGGTCGCCGAGGGTGCGCAGGTCACCGTCGGCGGCATCCTCGCCAACGTCAACCGCCGGGTGAACAAGAACGGCGAGCCGTGGGCGTCGGCGCAGATCGAGGACCTCGCCGGCGGCATCGAGGTGCTGTTCTTCCCGCGGGCGTACCAGGTGGTCGGCGTCGACGTCGCCGAGGACGCGATCGTGCTGGTCAAGGCGCGGGTCAACAAGCGCGACGACCGCGTCTCGCTGATCGCGAACGACCTCGCGGTGCCCGAGCTGGCCACCGGCGAGGCCGGGCTGCCGATCCGGGTCAGCCTGCGCACCGACCAGTGCACCCCCGAGCGCGTCGCGAAGCTCAAGGAGGTGCTGACCCACCACCCCGGTACCTCCGAGGTGCACCTGACCCTGGTCTACGGCACGAAGATGACGGCCCTGCGGCTGGATGACTCGCTCAAGGTCATGCACACCTCGGCGCTGATGGGGGACCTGAAGGCCCTGCTCGGCCCCGGCTGCCTCGGCGGCTGACCGCCCACACCCCTCCCCGGGCGTCCACACCCGTTGCCACGGGTGTGGGCGCCGGGCAACGGTTGTGGGTGCGGCGCCGACCGGTCCGTGCCGCCGGCGCGCGACGGGTGGCCCGGGTGTGGCGGGGTGTCGCGGTGGGCAGGGCTCAGGCCCGGCGGGCCAGGTCGGCCCAGGCTGCGCGGGCGGGGGCGTCCCAGCGCTCGTGCAGCGTGGTGAACAGCTCCGCCGCGCGGGACCCGGCCCACTGCTCGGGCAGCAGCTCGGCGGGCAGCTCGGGGTCCAGGAACGGGAACCGTCGCCAGGCGTGGACCAGGCGGACCTGGCGGGCGAGGACGTCGCCGCCGTCGTGGGCGGCGGGCCCGGCGGCGCCCGGGGCCGAGGTGGCGGCGGCTGCGGAGGACGCGTCGGAGGCCGGGTCGAGGTGGGGGCCGAACTCGTCGAGGAACTCCGAGTAGGCCCGTTCCACGACGTCGAGGTCCCAGGCCTGGGCCACGATGTCGTCGGCGCGGCCGATGCCGCCGTAGTGCCCGACGAAGGAGTACCCGGACCCGGCGAGGTCGAGCTCGTCGAGCACCGCCGCGACCCGGGCCTCCTTGCCGGGGTCGGGGCTGACCCACACCCCGGGGGCGGGGGAGCCCAGCCCGGCCCAGGCCAGCCGGGTGCGCAGCCGGTGGCGCAGGCGTCGGCGGGATTCCGGGACCGAGGCGAGCAGGACCAGCCAGCGGCCGTCCCAGCCGGTCGTCGGACGGCCGAAGCCGTAGATGCGGGCGGCGCCGTCGGACAGCAGCTCCGACCCGGCGGGGGTGAGCGACCAGCGGACCCGGCGGCCGTCGCGGTCGGAGGTCAGCAGACCCTCGCCCGCGGTGCGGGCCAGCGCCTGGCGGGCCGACTTGGCCTCCACCCCGAGCGCTCCGAGCACGTCGAGCAGGGCCCGGGTCCAGACCGGTTCCCCGGCCGGGAGGACGAACTCGCCCAGCACGGTGAGCAGCAACGATCGTGCGGAGGTCTGCCCGAGCTCGCGACGGCGCAGGGCCGACCCGTCGGGCCCCTCCGGCTCGTACACGGAGTCGGGCGTGGCCATGGTCGGGCCAGCGTAGAGGGTCGGCACTAACGTGGGCGTCCGTGACCACCGCAGGCCCCGGGCGTGTCCCGGACCCGACCCTCTCCGGATCCCCGCTCGACACGGGGGCACTGCTCGCCACCGACCGGGACCACGTCTGGCACCCCTACGCGCCGATGCCGGCGACCCGGGCGCCGATCGTCGTGGAGTCCGCGCAGGGGGTGCGGCTGAGGCTGCCCGACGGCCGTGAGCTCGTCGACGGGATGTCGTCGTGGTGGTCGGCCATCCACGGCTACCGTCACCCGCGGCTCGACGCGGCGGTGCGCGACCAGCTCGGCCGGATGAGCCATGTGATGTTCGGCGGCCTGACCCACGGCCCGGCCGTCGACCTGGCCCGGCTGCTCGTGGACGTCAGCCCGGAGGGGCTGGAGCACGTGTTCCTGGCCGACTCCGGTTCGGTGTCGGTCGAGGTCGCCATCAAGATGTGCCTGCAGTACTGGCGGTCCCGCGGCCGGCCCGGCAAGCACCGGCTGATGACGTGGCGGCGCGGCTACCACGGCGACACCTTCGGCGCGATGAGCGTCTGCGACCCCGACGGCGGCATGCACTCGCTGTGGTCCGACGTCCTCCCGCAGCAGGTGTTCGCCGACGCCCCGCCGGAGGACTTCACCCACGACTACGTCGCCCACCTCGCCGAGCTCGTCGAGACCCACGCCGACGAGCTGGCCGCGGTCGTCGTCGAGCCGGTGGTGCAGGGCGCCGGGGGGATGCGCTTCCACGACCCCCGCTACCTGCACGTGCTGCGCGAGCTGTGCCACGCCCACGACGTGCTGCTCGTGTTCGACGAGATCGCCACCGGCTTCGGCCGCACCGGCGAGCTGTTCGCGGCCGACCATGCCGCCGTCGCCCCGGACGTGATGTGCGTCGGCAAGGCGCTGACCGGCGGCTACCTGACGATGGCCGCGACCCTGTGCAGCACCCGGGTGGCCCGCGGCATCACCGACGGCGAGGCCGGCGTGCTCATGCACGGGCCGACGTTCATGGGCAACCCGCTCGCCGCCGCCGTCGCCCACGCCTCGGTGTCGCTGCTGCTCGAACGTGACTGGCGGCGCGAGGTGAAGGAGGTCGCCGCCGGGCTACGCGCCGGGCTGGCCCCCGCCCGGTCGCTGCCGGGCGTGCGGGAGGTCCGGATCCTGGGCGCGATCGGTGTCGTCGAGATGGCCGAGGAGGTCGACGTCGCCGCCGCGACCGCCGCCGCGGTGCTCGCCGGGGTCTGGCTACGGCCCTTCCGCAACCTCGTCTACGCGATGCCGCCGTTCGTCAGCACCCGCGACGACGTGGCGCTGATCGCCGCCGGGATGCGGGCCGCAGCCCTTGCCGGGCAGCGGGACCAGCGCTGAGACCGTGATCCGGACCACCGATCCGGTGGACTTCGGTGTGTTCCACCTCACGTTACGCAGAGGTGAACGGCGCTGACCGGGCGTTTCGTCGTGGACGTCCGAAACGATGAGAAGCGCTCTCATCATGATCCGTTTCCGTGGTCGGGGTGAAACGGTGTCGGCCGATCGCATTCGTCCGGCCGGCCGCACCCGCTCCGCCGGTCGCGCACCGCGCGACCCGCCTCAGTCGACCGCACCGTCGCGGTCCGGCGCCCCCCACGGACCGACACGGAGGATCCGGTGCCCACGCGCAGTCACTCCAGCACCACCAGCCCCACCAGTAACACCGAACACCGTGTGGAGGACCACGAGCACGCCCCGGCCGAGTCCGGCCGCGGTGAGCACTCGCCCCCGGGCGGCTCCTGGTTCGGCCGCACGTTCCCGCACGCCCGGGCGGATTTCTCCGCCTCGATCGTCGTGTTCCTCGTGGCGGTGCCCCTCTCGCTGGGCATCGCCGTCGCCTCCGGCGCCCCGATCCTGGCCGGCCTCATCGCCGCCGTCGTCGGTGCCGTCGTCGCCGGTCTGCTCGGCGGCTCCAGGCTCCAGGTCTCCGGTCCCGCCGCCGGTCTGACCGTCATCGTCGCCGAGCTGGTCAACACCTTCGGCTGGCAGGTCACCACGCTGATCACCGCGGGCGCCGGTGTCCTGCAGATCGTCTTCGGGCTGACCCGGCTGTCCCGGTTCGCCCAGGCCATCCCGCCCGCCGTCGTGCACGGCATGCTCGCGGGCATCGGCGCCACCATCGCCCTCGGCCAGCTGAACGTCGTGTTCGGTGGTCAGGCGCAGACCGGCGGCGTCAACTCGATCGCCGCGCTGCCCGGCGCGATCGCGAACCTGTCCTGGCCCGCGCTGCTCCTCGGCGGCATCGTCATCGCGATCATGCTGACCTGGAACCGGCTGCCGGCGAAGCTGACCGTCGTCCCGGCCGCGCTCGTCGCGATCGTCACGGCCACCGTCGTCTCCCTCGCCTTCGCCGACGTCGTCCGGGTGCAGCTGGGGGGCTCGCTCCTGGACGCGCTGTCGCTGCCCGCGCTGCCGGAGTCGAACTGGGGCAGCGTGCTGTTCGGCATGCTGACCATCGCGCTGATCGCGAGCGTCGAGTCGCTGCTGTCCGCCGTCGCGGTGGAGCGCATGAGGCCCGGGACCCGCACCGACACCGATCGCGAGCTGCTCGGCCAGGGTGCGGCCAACACCGTCTCCGGCATGATCGGCGGCCTGCCCATCACCGGCGTGATCGTCCGGTCCGCCGCGAACGTCAAGGCCGGTGCCGAGACCCGCGCGTCGGCGGTGCTGCACGGCGTCTGGATCGCGTTGTTCGCGATCGTGCTGATCGGCGTCATCGAGCTCATCCCGATGGCCGCGCTGGCCGGTCTGCTGGTCATGATGGGTGTCGGGCTGGTCAAGCCGGCCGAGATCCGCACCGCGCGGCAGCACGGTGAGCTGGTCATCTACGCCGCCACCCTGCTCGGCGTCGTGTTCCTGAACCTGCTCGAGGGCGTCGTCCTCGGGCTGGTCCTGGCCGGGCTGATGCTGCTCTGGCGCGCCGTCCGGTCCCGCCCGCACCTGGAGCAGGCCGACGACGGCAGCTGCGAGCTCGTCGTCGAGGGCTCGCTGAGCTTCCTGGCCGTGCCGCGGCTGTCCTGCGAGCTGAACTCCGTCCCGCGCGGCTGCGACGTCACCGTCCGGCTGGTCACCGACTACCTCGACCACGCCGCCTACGACCACCTGCTCGCCTGGAAGGCCCGCCACGAAGGCACCGGCGCCACCGTGACCGTGATCGAGCCCGAGCAGGCCCGCCGCGCCGCCGCGCCCGGCGCCGGCTTCCTGACCTGGGGCGAGTGGCAGGGCAGGGAGACCGAGGGGCGCGCGTCGGGGACGCTGATGGCGGGCGTCGCCGCGTACCACGACAACACCTCCGAGGCGATCCTCCCGACCATGACCGGGCTCGCCGACGGGCAGTCCCCGTCCGCGATGATGATCACCTGCGCGGACTCCCGGGTGCTGCCGCACGTCATCACCCACAGCGGCCCGGGCGACGTGTTCACCGTGCAGAACGTCGGCAACCTCGTCGTCGGGCCCGGCACCGCGGCCGCCGTCGAGTTCGCCACCGGTACCCTCGACGTCCCGATCGTCGCCGTCTGCGGCCACTCCGGCTGCGGCGCGATGCAGGGGCTGCTCGCCGGCGGCGCGAACGGGGACTCCGCGCTCGGCCAGTGGCTGCGCGAGGCGCGGCCGGTGCTGCGTGCCTACGAGAACGGTCACCCGGTCGCCGTCGCCGCCGCGCAGGACGGTTTCGGCGAGGCCGACCAGCTGGCGATGGTGAACGTCACGATGCAGCTGGAGATGCTGCGGGCGCAGGACTCCGGCGCCGAGGTGCTGGGCCTGTTCTACGACATCCGCAGCGCCCGTGTGCTCGTCCTCGACGAGGACGCGGGCCGGTTCGTCGAGCCCCGCGCCGACCTCGGCGCCGGGGGCTCGGACCTCGACCGGATCGCCGCCGGGCACGGGCACGGGGCCACCGCCGCCGCGGCCCGCCGGCTGCTGAAGGTCTGAGCCCGCGCATCCGGGAACAATCCGCACCCACGACGTCGTTGGGGACCGTATGGCCACCGTGGAACTGACCACCGACAACTTCGACGACGTCGTGGGCGCGCCCGGGACGACCGTTCTCATCGACTTCTGGGCGTCCTGGTGCGGGCCGTGCACCCAGTTCGCCCCCGTCTACGACGCCGCCTCCGAGAAGCACCAGGACGTGACCTTCGGCAAGGTCGACACCGAGGCCCAGCAGGCGCTGGCTGGCGCGTTCGGGATCTCCTCGATCCCGACCGTGATGGCCGTCCGCGACGGCGTGGTGCTCTACTCCGAGCCGGGCGCGCTGCCCGCCGAGGCCCTCGAGGACCTCATCGGTCAGGTGAAGGCGGTCGACATGGACGAGGTCCGTGCCGCCGTCGCCGAGCAGGAGAAGCAGCAGGGCGAGGCGCCGCAGGCCTGACCCGGCGTCCGCACGACCCACGGAGCCCCGCACACCCCAGGGTGGGCGGGGCTCCGTCGTGCCTAGGGTGTGGGCGTGACCGGCCCCGACCCGACGCCGCCCGGACCCCGCCCGCTGGCCTGGCTCGACACCCACGCCCGCGCCCGAACCGAGGCCGGTCTGCGCCGCAGGCTGTCCCCGCGTCCGGCCGGTCCCGCGGGCGGGCCCGCGCTCGACCTCGCCGGCAACGACTACCTCGGGCTCTCGACCGACCCGCGGGTCGTCGCCGGGGCGACCGAGGCGCTGCGTACCTGGGGTGCGGGCGCCACCGGGTCACGGCTGGTCACCGGCTCGACCGCGCTGCACGCCGAGCTGGAGGCCGAGCTCGCCGCGTTCTGCGGACACGACGACGCCCTGGTGTTCTCCTCCGGCTACACCGCCAACCTCGGGGTGGTCACCGCGCTCACCGGCCCCGGCGCGCTGATCGTGTCCGACGCCGCCGCGCACGCCTCCCTGGTCGACGCCTGCCGGCTCTCCCGGGCCCGGGTGGTCGTCGTGCCGCACGCCGACGTCGACGCCGTCGACGCCGCGCTGGCCGCCCGCACCGAGACCCGCGCGCTCGTCGTCACCGACTCGGTCGGGTCCGCCGACGGCGACCTCGCCCCGCTCGCCGCGCTGCACCGGGTCTGCCGGGCCCGCGG
>NZ_WWFY01000082.1:0-3528 GCF_009864975.1 Pseudonocardia sp. SID8383 | reverse complement strand
ACGCGGGCGGACTGGGCCTGGTCGTCGTGCTGGACGCGCTGGTCGCCGCGGCGGGCGGTGATCCGGGGCCGCCGCCGTCGTCGCAGGTGGGGACGCCCGGTCCGGCCTCGACGGTCACCGCCGACGGCGAACTCGTGCCGTGGGTGCCCCAGCCGGTCTACGAGGTCACCTACTGGCTGCCCGGGCCCGACCCGGCCGCGCTGGAGACGCTGCGTGCCCGGCTCGCCGGGCTCGGGGACTCGGTCGGTCTCGCCGGGGACGGCGGTGGCGGGGTGATGGTGCACGTGCACACCACCGAGGCCGGGCCCGCGGTCGAGGCGGGACTGGCGGTCGGGCGCCCGTCGGGGATCCGGATCGAGGCGTTGCCGCCGGCGCCGCCGACCCGGGACCGCGCGGTCCTGCTGATGATCGAGAGCAGCGGGGCCGGGGCGCTGGCCCGGGCCGCGGGCGGGAACGTGCTGGTCGCCGACCCGGACCCGACCGTCGACGAGGTCCTGGCCGCGATCCGCGCGACCGGCGCCGAGCACGTCGTGGTGCTGCCGTGCGCGACGCACCGGCGCACGGTCACCGAGACCGCGGCCGAGCGGGTGCGGTTCGAGGGCATCGACGTGGTGGTGATCCCGGCGAGCTCGGTGCTGCAGGGCCTGGCCGCGCTCGCGGTGCACGACCCGGCCCGTCGCGCCCCGGACGACGTCGTCGCGATGGCCGAGGCCGCGGCCGCCACCCGGACCGGTGGGCTGGCCGTCGCGGAGGCCGAGGCGCTCACCTGGGCCGGTCCCTGCCGCCCGGGGGAGATCCTCGGGATCTCCGACGGCGAGGTCGTGCTGATCGCCCCGGATCTCGCTGTCGGTGCCCTGTGGTTGGCTCACCGCATGCTCACTCCGGGTGGGGAGCTGGTGACCGTGCTGCTCGGCTCGGCCGCCCCCGACGAGCTCGGGGAGCGGTTCGCCGAGGACCTGCGCCGCACCCACCCGGAGGTCGACGTCGTGGTGCACCGGGGGGAGCAGGGCGACTACCCGCTGGTGCTGGGAGTGGAGTAGATGGACGACGGGTTCGACCTCGACAGCAGGCTCGACGGGCCGCTCGGGCGCAAGGCCGCCGACGCGCTGGCCCCGCTCGGGCTGGAGACCGTCGGGGACCTGCTGCGGCACTACCCGCGGCGCTACGTCGACCGCGGCCGGCTCACCGAGATCGCCGGGCTGGTCGCGGGCGAGCACGTCACCGTCGTCGCGGCGGTGGCGCGCGCCGAGCTGCGGGAGATGCGCAACCGGCGCGGGAAGATGCTCAAGGCCGTCATCCGGGACGAGAAGGGCGGCGAGCTCGACGCCACCTTCTTCAACGGCTGGAAGCTGCAGGGCTTCATCAAGCAGGGCGTCGTCGGCGTCTTCTCCGGCAAGGTCGGGGTGTTCAACAACCGGCTGCAGCTGACCCACCCGCAGTTCGAGGAGATCGAGGAGAGCGACTCGCTGCGCCCGTTCCTGTCGGTCTACCCGGCGAACGCGAAGGTGACCTCGCAGGCCATCGCGCGCTCGGTGCGCCAGGTCCTGGAGCAGATCGACGACCCGACCGACCCGCTGCCCGAGTCGCTGCGCGAGCGGGAGAAGCTGCCCGAGCTGGGGCGGGCGCTGCGGCGCATCCACGTGCCGGAGACCGAGGCCGACCTGTTCGCCGCCCGGCACCGTCTGGTGTGGGACGAGGCGCTCGGTGTGCAGCTGGCGCTCGCGCTCCGGCGGGAGGCCGCCGTCGCGCGGCCTGCCCCGGTGTGCCCGCGCCGCGACGACGGCCTGCTCGCCGCGTTCGACGCGGGCCTCCCGTTCCCGCTGACCGAGGGCCAGCAGGAGGTCGGCGAGCAGGTCGCCGCGGACCTCGCCCGCGAGTACCCGATGAACCGCCTCGTGCAGGGCGACGTCGGCGCGGGCAAGACGATCGTCGCGCTGCGGGCGATGCTGCAGGCCGTCGACGCGGGCACCCAGGCCGCGATGCTGGCCCCCACCGAGGTCCTCGCCGCCCAGCACGCCCGCTCGCTGCGCGCGATGCTCGGCGCGCTCGGTCGCGGCGGCGAGCTCGGCGCGGGGGAGGACGCGACCGCGGTGACACTGCTGACCGGGTCGATGGGGGCGAAGGCCAAGCGGCAGGCGCTGCTCGACGCGCAGTCCGGGGCGGCGGGGATCGTCGTCGGGACCCACGCGCTGATCCAGGACACCGTCGGGTTCGCCGAGCTGGGGCTGGTCGTGGTCGACGAGCAGCACCGGTTCGGGGTGGAGCAGCGCGACGCGCTGCGCGCCCGCGGCGAGAAGGCCCCGCACATGCTGGTCATGACGGCCACGCCGATCCCGCGCACCGTGGCCATGACCGTCTACGGGGACCTGGCGGTGTCCGAGCTGAAGGGGTTGCCGAAGGGCCGCTCCCCGGTCGCGACGACGGTCGTGCCGCTGGCCGAGCACCCGTCGTGGATCGAGCGGGTGTGGCAGCGGATCCGCGAGGAGGTCGAGGCGGGCCACCAGTGCTACGTCGTGTGCCCCCGGGTCGGCGGGACGGAGAAGGAGGACGCCGAGGAGCCCCCGCCGGACGACGACGGCGGCGAGGAGCGGCGCGCCCCGCTCGCGGTGCTCGACATCGCCCCGCTGATCGAGGAGAAGCTGGCCGGGCTGCGGGTCGGGATCCTGCACGGCAAGCTCCCGCCGGAGGAGAAGGACACCGTGATGCGGGCCTTCGAACGCGCCGAGCTCGACGTGCTCGTCGCGACCACGGTGATCGAGGTCGGCGTCGACGTGCCGAACGCGACCGGGATCGTGCTGCTCGACGCGGACCGCTTCGGCCTGTCCCAGCTGCACCAGCTGCGCGGCCGGGTCGGCCGGGGCAGCGCACCCGGCCTGTGCCTGCTGGTCACCGACATGCCCGCCGCGACCGCCGCCCGCGAACGGCTCGACGCGATCGCCGGGACCACCGACGGCTTCGAGCTGGCCCGCCTCGACCTGGAGCTGCGCCGCGAGGGCGACGTGCTCGGGTCGAGCCAGTCCGGCTCCCGCTCGGGGCTCAAGCTGCTGTCGCTGCTGCGCCACGGCGAGGTCATCGAGAAGGCCCAGGTGTACGCCCGGCACCTGGTCGCCGACGACCCGGGCCTGGCCGGCCACCCGCGGCTGCGGGACCTGGTGGGGGAGACCCTCGGCGACGAGGAGCGGGCCGCCTACCTGGACAAGTCCTGACCGGTCACGGCCCGGGGAGCTCGCCCCGGGCCGCGGCGTCCAGCCGGGCGCGGGCCGGGCGGGGCAGGTGTACCCGTCCGGACCGTTCCAGCCGGTCCAGCTCGACGCGGGCGCGGCCGTAGGCGGCGAGCCGCTCGGGTTCGGAGTCGGAGTCCCGCGCGGTGGTCAGCAGCTTCACCACCCGCTCGACGGTGCGCCGCTCCCCGGGGTCCAGCCCGGCGAGCCGGATCCGGTCGGCGGCGTCGACCGCGGCGGTCCAGGCGCGGCGGGCGGTGTCGACGGCGCGCACGTGGGTCCCGGCGTGCGGCTCGCCCGGGTAGCC
>NZ_WWFY01000811.1:0-11257 GCF_009864975.1 Pseudonocardia sp. SID8383 | reverse complement strand
CGACGGCCGCGGCGGCCCGGGCCAGGTCGGCGGCGCGCGCCCGGCCCTCGTGCAGCGGGACCTCGGCCTGCCCGACGGGGACGCCTCCGTCGGTGACCAGCAGCCGGGCCGAGCCGAACCGCGGCGGGACGACGAGGTCACCGGCCCCACGACCCGTGCCGTGCACGGCACGGTGGTGGACGAGCTCGCCCACCCAGACGGGGCCGCCTGCTCGCTCCGGCACTGCTGCGACCTCCCGGGTCGTGGGTCCTCGTCGGTGGGTCCGTGTCGGTGGTCCGGCCCCGGGACCCGTCCGCTCGCAGACGTGTCCCGTGTGCCTACGTCGCGGACCGCCGCCCGGTTCACCGTGTGCGGCCGACGTCACGTTGCGCCGCACCGGGTCCGCCCCGGGCACCGGACCCCGGCGCCGAGCCGGCCGGTGCGCGCCGCACCGGTCACGGCCGGCACGCCCCCCGATCGTCGCAGAGCACCCGGTACCCGCGCTCACCAGGCACGGGACGCCTCCCGCGTGCTGCTCCGTCCGCCACGGCCCGGACCGCCTCCCGGCGCAGTCACCGGACGCGGTGCCGCCCGGGCGTCGCCGGCGGGCGTGCCGGGTTCGTGAGGGGGCTGGTCCGTCCGGGGCCGTCCCGGTCACGGTGCGCACCGCGTCACCGCCTCAGACGTACCGTTCGGCGCAGCACACCGACCGTACGACCCGAACGGCGCACCGCACCCACCGTTGGACGCGGGTCCGGTGCGTGGGTCGCTCCGGACCGGCCGTTCGCCGCACACCCGGCGAGCCCGCTCGGTGTCCGTGTCACGGAGCGGTTACGGTCGCTCCTGGCTGGCCGACGAGATGTCGGCTGGTGCGCCTGGTCGGTCCCCCGCTCCCCGCTGGCCGACACTCCCCCTGGCGCCCACCCAGCACGCAGCGGGCGGAGCCGTGTCCGGTCACGAGGACCGGGGCGGATCCGGGGTGGCGAGGACCCCCGAATGACCACTGCACTGACCCCGGACCTCCATACACCCGAGAGCGACGTCCCCCGGCGTCGCCGGGACCGCGACGCCGGCGCGGGCATCTCCGCCGCCGACCTGCTCGCGCGCTACTCCGAGGCCGGTTTCGACACCCCCGCGCCCGGCAGCCGCCGAGCCCGCCGTTCCGAGGCCCCCGGCCCGGAGCTGGAGCGCATCGACACCCCCGCGACCGGCCTCCCCGCCGCGTCCGGCGGCGACACCGTCATCACCCGCGACGCGCAGGACACCCCCGCCGGCGTCACCTCGCGGACCGCGATCGGCCTGCTCGGCGGCACCTCGGACACCGGGCCGCTCGGGCGTCACCCGCGCGCGGTCGTCGCGACCATGTCGGCCACGCTGGTCGGCGCCACCGCGGTCATGGGCGTCGTGTCGGCGCTCAGCTCGCCGGAGCAGTCCCCCGAGACCTCCGCTGACATGGACCTCACCGGCGCGGCCCACGAGGCCACGATGAAGCTGTCGGTCCCGGCCGCGGGCTCCGAGCACGGCGGCACCGGCACCAGCGACGCCGCGTCCACCCTGACCAGCGGTTTCGAGCACGTCACCGCGTCGGTCCCGCAGGCGTTCGAGAAGGCCGACGCGGCCCGCATCGCCGCCGTCGCCCAGAAGGAGGCCGCGGCGAAGGCGGCCGAGGCCCGTGCGAAGGCCGCCGAGGCGGCCGCCCGCAACGGCGGCGGCGGTGACGACGACGGTGACGGCGGCGGGCTCGGCGACATCGTCGGCGGCCTGACCGGTTCCTCGGACGGTGCCCAGGCGCTCGCCCAGGCCAAGCAGCAGCTCGGCAAGCCCTACAAGTGGGGCGCCACCGGCCCGAGCGCGTTCGACTGCTCCGGCCTGATGGTCTGGGCGTTCGAGCAGATCGGCGTCGACCTGCCGCGCACCTCCAGCGCACAGTCGCAGATGGACGGCACCCCGGTCTCCAAGAGCCAGCTCAAGCCCGGCGACATGGTGTTCTTCTACTCCCCGGTGAGCCATGTCGGTATCTACGCCGGCAACGGCAAGGTGCTCCACGCCTCCACCAGCGGTGAGCCGGTCAAGTACTCCGACATCGACGCGATGCCGTTCCACAACGCGGTCCGGGTCTGACCGACCGCGTCACCGACGTCCGAGGCCGGTGCCCCTGGGGAGGGGTACCGGCCTCGACGCACGTCGGGGCGGAGCAATCGTGCGGTCCACGGCCCGCTCGATGATCCGCGTTCCGTGCGCGGATCCGCCGGACGCGCGCTTCTGAACGCGCGTGGACAACGGATCACCGCGTGTTCCTGCACCCGCCGTCCGCCCCCGGCTACAGCGAACGCAGCCGCTCCGCGACCGCCTCGGGCTGCACGTCGGAGATGAACGCGCCCGCGCCGGACTCCGACCCCGCCAGGTACTTGATCTTCCCCGGCGCCCGGCGGATCGAGTGCAGGCGCAGGTGCAGCCGGGCGTCGGAGCGACCGTCGGACTCCAGCACCGGGGCCTGGTTCCAGCCCGCGACGTAGGGCAGCTCGTCGTCGTAGAGCGCGTCGAGGCGGCGCAGCACGTCGAGGTAGAGGGTCGCGAACTCGGCGCGCTGGGCCTCGTCGAGGGCGGGCAGGTCCGGGGTCGGACGGTGCGGGTACAGGTGCACCTCGACCGGCCAGCGCGCCGCCTGCGGCACGAACGCCGTCCAGTGCTCCCCCGCGACGACGACCCGCTCCCCCGCCCGCTCGGCGGCCAGCTGCGTGTCGAACAGGTTCTCCCCGGTCGCCTCACGGTGCGCGGCGACGTGGGCGAGCATCCGTTGCGGGAACGGCGGGACGTAGGGGTAGGCGTAGATCTGGCCGTGCGGGTGGGACAGCGTCACGCCGATCTCGGCACCCCGGTTCTCGAACGGGAAGACGTAGCGGACCCCCGGCCGGGCGCCCAGCTCGGCGGTCCGGTCGGCCCACGCCTCCAGCACCAGGCGGGCGCGGTCGGGCGTCAGCCGCGAGAACGGGGTGTCGTGGTCGTCGGTGAAGCAGACGACCTCGCACCGGCCCGACGCCGCCTGCGGCACCGCGCCCGGCTCGGGCAGCGGCGCGCCGGGCGCCGACCCGAACGACGGGAAGCGGTTCTCGAACGCGACGACGCCGTACTCCGGGCTCGGCACCTCGGTGTGGCGACCGTCGCGGCTGGGGCACAGCGGGCACTGGTCGGCCGGCGGCTTGTAGGTGCGGTCCTGCCGGTGCGCGGCGATCGTCACCCACTCCCCGGCCAGCGCGTCGTAGCGCAGCTGGGAGGCGGGCACGACCCGCGGGAGGTCACGGGCGTCGACCAGGCCTGCCGGATCGCGGGGGGCGTGGTCGGGGCCGTCGAACCAGATGATCTCCCGGCCGTCGGCCATCCGGGTGGTCAGCTTCTGCACCTTCTGCACGTACGTCACCTTCCGGGGCGCGCAATGATCACGTGGTCGACCTCGCCCTCGAGGACCGCCCGGTCGGCGTCGGCCAGACCGGAGTCGGTCACGAGCACGTCGGCCTCGGACAGCTCGGCGATCGTCGAGATTCCGACGGTGCCCCACTTGGTGTGGTCGGCGACGACCACGAGCCTGCTGCCGGACTCGATGAGGGCGCGGTTGGTGTCGCGCTCGGTGAGGTTGGGGGTGGAGAAGCCCGCCGCGGCGCTCATGCCGTGCACCCCGAGGAACACCGTCTCCAGGTTCAGTGAGCGCAGCGCGGTGATCGCGACCGGGCCGACCAGGGCCTCCGAGGGCGTCCGCACGCCCCCGGTGAGGATCACCGTGGTCCCGCGGGCGTCGGCGCCACCGGTGTGGAACGCGTCGGCAACGGCGACGGAGTTGGTCACCACGGTCAGCCGCGGCACCGCGGCGAGCAGCCGGGCGAGCCGCCAGGTCGTCGTGCCCGCGGACAGGCCGATCGCGGCGCCGGGGGTCACCAGCTCGGCGGCCGCGGCGGCGATGGCGTCCTTCTCCTCCAGCTCGCACACCGACTTCGCGGCGAACCCGGGTTCGGAGGTGGTGTGCTCGCCGACGGCCGTCGCGCCGCCGTGCACCTTGTCCACCAGGCGTCGCCGGGCCAGCACGTCGAGGTCGCGGCGCACCGTCATCTCGGACACGCCGAGGTGGTCGGCGAGCTCGGACACCCGCACCGCGCCGCGGCTGCGGACCTGCTCCACGATCACCTCGCGCCGCTGCTCGGCGAGCAGGCTCATCGCGTCCGGGCCGGACACCGTCGGGGCTTCACCCGCACAGAATGCAACACAACCGAACGTGCGGCAAGGGTCGACCGTGCGTGTCGGGACCCGGACCCCTGGCGCGCCGAGGTCACCGAGCGGTCTCGAATTCGAGCGAAAGTGTTCACTTCTGATCGAGTGCGGTCTAGCTTGTGCGTTGGTCCGCGCAACGTGCCGTCGTGCACCACCGGCCGGCGGACCGGCAGCGCACGCACTCGACGGCGAGGAGCTACCCGAGATGGATCATCACGAGACGGCCCGGCGGGCCCCGGGGACGTCCCGGGAGGACGCGGCATGACCGCCCAGGAGGTCCTGCGCCTCAACCCGAACCTGGTCGACTACCTGTTGGTCGCGTTCTACTTCGTACTGGTGCTCGGCATCGGCTTCGCGGCGCGACGCTCGGTGTCCTCCAGCCTCGACTTCCTGCTGTCCGGCCGGTCGATGCCGGCCTGGATCACCGGTCTGGCGTTCATCTCGGCCAACCTGGGCGCGATCGAGCTGATCGGCATGGTGGCCAACGGGGCCCAGTTCGGCATCCCGACGGTGCACTACTACTGGCTGGGCGCGATCCCGGCGATGGTGTTCCTCGGCATCGTGATGATGCCGTTCTACTACGGCTCCAAGGCCCGCAGCGTCCCGGAGTTCCTGCTCAAGCGGTTCAACAAGACCACCCAACGGGTGCAGGCGGTGATCTTCGCGGTCGCCTCGATCCTGATCGCCGGGGTCAACCTGTTCTCCCTGGGCCTGGTCCTGGAGGCGCTGCTCGGCTGGTCGCTGTACCTGGCGATCCCGGTCGCCGCCGTCGTCGTGCTGGGCTACATCTCCCTCGGTGGGCTGTCGGCCGCGATCTACACCGAGGTCCTGCAGTTCTTCGTGATCCTGGCGCTGCTGATCCCGCTGACCGTCGCCGGGCTCAACCGGGTCGGCGGCTGGGACGGCCTGACCCGCGCGGTCACCGAGGGCCCGAGCGCCGGTGCGGACCTGAACGCCTGGCCCGGCACCCCGCTCACCGAGATCGCGAACCCGTTCCTGTCGGTGCTGGGCATCGTGTTCGGCCTGGGATTCGTGCTGTCCTTCGGCTACTGGACGACGAACTTCGCCGAGGTCCAGCGCGCCCTGTCGGCCAAGTCGATGTCCGCCGCGCGGCGGACCCCGATCATCGGTGCGTTCCCGAAGGCGCTGGTCGTGCTGGTCATCGTGACCCCGGGCATGATCGCCGGGATCCTGGTCCCGCAGATCGCCGCGGTGAAGGCGGGCGGCGGCGACGCCGTCGAGGGCATCACCTACAACAACGCGCTGTCGCTGCTGATGAAGGAGGTCCTGCCCAACGGGATCCTCGGCGTCGCGATCGCGGGTCTGCTGGCCGCGTTCATGGCCGGTATGGCGGCGAACATCAGCTCGTTCAACACGGTGTTCACCTACGACATCTGGCAGGACTGGGTGCGCCCGGGCCGCGCCGACCGCTACTACCTCGGCGTCGGCCGGCTGGTCACCATCATCGGCTGCGTGCTCGCGATCGGCACCGCGTTCATCGCGTCCGGGTCGGCGAACCTGATGGACTACATCCAGTCGCTGTTCAGCTTCTTCAACGCGCCGCTGTTCGCGATCTTCATCCTCGGCCTGTTCTGGAAGCGGATGACCGGGCCGTCGGCCTGGATCGGACTGCTCTCCGGCACCACCGCGGCGGTGCTGATCGACATCCTGGTCCGCACCGAGGTCTGGACGATGTCCAGCCAGGCGGGCAGCTTCGTCGGCGCCATCGCGGCGTTCGTCGTCGGTGTCGGCGTGTCCGCGGGGGTCTCGATGGTGACCACCCCGAAGCCGGACGCCGAGCTGGTCGGGCTGACCTGGAGCCTGACCCCGAAGGAGGCGCGCACCCACTCCACCGACGGTGACGACGCCGGCTGGTACCGCAGTCCGAACGTCCTCGGCGCGCTGGTGCTGGCCCTGACCGTCGTCCTCTACGTCGTGTTCGGCTGAGCGGAGACCTGCGATGAGCTCGAAGAGTGAGAACCACCCCGACCACCACGGGACCGACGCCCCGGCCTCCTCGACCGCGGCGAACCTGTTCGACCTGCGCTCGGTGATCGCCCTGCTGTTCGGGGTCTACGGCATCGTCCTGCTGGTCATGGGGATCGTGTCGGGCGACAACCCGGAGAACCTCGCCAAGACCGGCGGGACGAACCTCAACCTCGACACCGGCATCGGCATGCTGGTCATCGGGGCGTTGTTCGTGCTGTGGGTGTACCTGCGACCGCTGAAGCTGGCCGCGCCGGAGCAGCAGGACTGACCGCACTCCCCCGGCCGGGGGCGCCCTCAGCGCTCCCGGTCGGCGGGGGTCGGGTAGACCGGGTTGAACGCCGCGAGGGTGTAGTCGTCGATCCGGCGCGCCACGCGGGTCAGACCGGAACGCAGGACGCGGAGGGTGTCGCTCATGGGTGGGGGTCCCTTCGATGTCGGCGGTGGAACCGCCTGGTGTGGACGAGGGAGCCCGCCGGGTGAGGCGGACGGCCTCGTCACCGGACACGCCCAGGATGCACTGAATCGATCCCGACGCGCTGCCGATCGCGAGCGCGGTCACGGTGTGAGGCCGGTCGCGGCGTGCGGGTGATCGCCCGCGACGGGAGCGCGGAGACCGAGATCGCCCGGTCGCGCTTCCGCTGCACCGTCGCCCGGGTCGCCGACGTCGGGGCCGCCCAGGACGTGATCGACCGCGTCCGCCGGGCCGGACCGGACGCCACCCACCACTGCACCGCGTTGCGCATCGGTGACCCCGGCACCGGGGACCTCACCGCCCGCAGCAGCGACGACGGCGAGCCCTCGGGCACCGCCGGCGTCCCGATGCTGGAGGTGCTCACCCGGCGCGGGCTGACCGACGTCGTCGCCGTCGTCTCGCGCTGGTTCGGCGGGACGAAGCTCGGCGCGGGCGGGCTGGTCCGCGCGTACTCCGGCGCCCTGACCGCGGCCCTGGACGCGGTCGGCGAGCTGCGCCGGGTCCGGCACCGGGAGCTGCTGCTCGCCGTCGGCCACGACCGCGCCGGCCGCCTGGAGCACGACCTGCGCCACTCCCCGTACCGGCTGTGCGATGTCACACACGGCACGGACGTCACGCTGACCGTGGCCGTCGCCGAGCCGGAGACCGGCGCCTTCGCCGACTGGCTCGCCGAACACACCGGCGGCGGCGTCGAGGCGCTCGACGCCGGCCCGCGCGACCTCTACCTACCCTGAGCGCATGCACATCCGCGCCGCCACCGACGACGACCTCCCCGCCGTCCTCGCCGTGCTCCGCCCGATCTTCGCCGAGGGCCGCACCTACACCGTCCCGCCCGACGCCGACGACGCCTGGGTCACCCGCATGTGGATGCTCCCGCCGCCGGCGCGGGTCCTCGTGGCGGTGCGGGACGGCCGGGTCGTCGGCACCGTGAAGACCGGGCCCAACCAGGCCGGGCCGGGCTCGCACGTCGCGACCGCGAGCTTCGCGGTCGAGGCGGGCGAGGCGGGGCGCGGCACCGGACGCGCGCTCGGCGAGCACGTGCTGGCCCTCGCCCGCGCGGACGGCTACTCCGCGATGCAGTTCAACGCCGTCGTGGCGACCAACACCCGCGCGGTCGCGCTGTGGCACTCGCTGGGCTTCGCCACGGTCGGCACGGTGCCCGACGCCTTCACCCTGCCCGACGGCACGACCACCGGCCTGCACGTGATGCACCGCTACCTGTGAGCCGCACGGCCCGCACCGTCGCAGGTCTGTACCAGCGGAGTTAGTCGTGCCTACACTGCGTCTTCGCCGGACCTCATCACCTCGCGGGGGCGCACATGACGAGCACGGACACGGCCGCGTCGGCGGCACCGCTCACCGTGGAGCAGCTGCGCCGGCGCGGCTGGCGCGGCAGGCTCGCCGTCCTCGGGCCCGCGTTCGTCGCCGCCGTCGCCTACGTCGACCCGGGCAACTTCGCGACCAACTTCTCCGCCGGCGCCGGCTACGGCTACCTGCTGGTGTGGGTGATCGTCGTCGCCAACCTGATGGCGATGCTCATCCAGTCGCTCTCGGCCAAGCTCGGGCTCGCAACCGGGAAGAACCTGCCCGAGCTGTGCCGCGAGCACCTCACCCCGTGGCGGAACCGGTTCATGTGGGCCCAGGCCGAGCTCGTCGCGATCGCGACCGACCTGGCCGAGGTGATCGGCGGCGCGGTCGCCCTGCACCTGCTGTTCGGGATCCCGCTGTTCACCGGCGGGGTGATCACCGGCGTGATCGCCTTCGTGCTGCTGGGGCTGCAGTCGCGCGGGCACCGGCCGTTCGAGCGGGCGATCGTGTTCCTGCTCGCGATCATCCTGGTCGGGCTGGTGTCGACCCTGCTGCGCACCGACGTCGACGGGCCCGCGCTGGCCGCGGGTCTGGTCCCCGGCTTCGACGGCGTCGGCTCGCTGGTGCTCGCCACCGGCATCCTGGGTGCCACCGTGATGCCGCACGTGATCTATTTGCACTCCGCGCTGACCCAGGGCCGTCTGGTCGCCCGCGGGCCCGAGGACACCCGGTTCCTGCTGCGGGTCGGGCGCACCGACATCGCGCTCGGGATGGGCGTGGCCGGGCTGGTCAACCTGTCGATGCTGGTCGTGGCGGCCGCCCTGTTCGCCGGGACCGACGTCCCCGGCACCGACACCCTGGAGGGGATCTTCGCCGGGCTGGGCACCGAGCTCGACGCCGTCGCCGCGTACGGGTTCGCGATCGCGCTGCTCGCCTCGGGGTTCGCGTCCTCGGGCGTGGGGACCTACGCCGGGCAGGTCATCATGGCCGGGTTCCTGCGCCGCCGGATCCCGCTGCTGCTGCGCAGGCTGCTGACCCTCGCGCCCGCCCTGCTCGTGCTGGGCATCGGGATCGACCCGACGCAGGCGCTGGTGCTCTCCCAGGTCGTGCTGTCGTTCGGCATCCCGTTCGCGCTGGTCCCGCTGGTGTGGCTGACCGCCCGCCGCGAGGTGATGGGCGACCTGGTCAACCACCGCGTCACCACGACCGCGGCGGTCGTCGTCGCCGCGGTCGTGGTGGGGCTGAACGCCTTCCTGATCTGGGAGGCGTTCGTCGCCTGAGTCAGCGGCCGCGCCAGACCGGGTCGCGCTTCTCGGCGAACGCGGTCGCGCCCTCGCGGGCGTCCTCCGAGGTCAGGACCGGGCCGACGACCGCGTCGTGGCGCTCCCAGCGGTCGGCGCCCCAGTCCGGGCTCTCCCGCACGATCCGCTTCGATGCGGCGACGCCGAGCGGCCCGTTCACCGCGATCCGCGCGGCCAGCGCCAGCGCGGCCTCCAGCGCGCCGCCGTCCTCGACGACCTGGTTGACCAGCCCGGCGGCCTCGGCGCGCGTCGCGTCGATCGGGTCGCCGGTCAGCAGCATCTCCAGCGCCAGCGCCCGGGGCACCCGGTTCGCCAGCTCCAGCGCACCGCCCGCGGCGGCGACCAGGGACCGCTTCACCTCCGGCACCCCGAACCGGGCGCCGCGCCCGGCGACGACGAGGTCGCAGGCCAGCATGATCTCGAACCCGCCGGCCAGGGCCCAGCCCTCGACCGCGGCGATCATCGGCGTCACCGGCGGGGCCTGGGTGATCCCGCAGAGCCCGCGCCCGGGCACCGACGGACGCTCGCCGCGCAGGAACGCCTTGAGGTCCATCCCGGCCGAGAACACCCCGCCCGCCCCGGTCAGCACGCCGACCCGCAGGTCCGGGTCGGCGTCGAGCTCGTCGACGGCCGCGGCGACCGAGCGCGCGACGTTCTCGTTCAGCGCGTTCTTGGCCCGGGGCCGGTTGATCGTGATCAGCAGGACGCCGTCCCGCCGCTCGACGAGCACCTCCTCCTCGGAAGCGACCGGTCCGGAAGGAGTCAGCTCTGACTGCTCTGTCATGGGGCCACCCTAGATCGCGGGGGCCACCACCGGAACCGAGTGCTCCCAGTCCGCGAGCAGCGTCCGCAGCGCGGTCACCAGAGCCAGCGGCTGGTCGATCATCACGTGGTGCCCGGCCCCGGGGATCTCGACGACCGGTGCCGCCCGGCCCATCCGGTCGACGACCATCTCCCCCATGTCCGCCGGGACCAGGCCGTGCTCGGCCCGGAACAGCGCGATCCGGCAGCCGGGACGCCCGAGGTCGCCGGGGGTCAGCGAGATGCCGGCGAAGATGGCCGGGTCGAACTTCCAGCTCCAGCCGCCGTCGACCGCGCGGATGCTGTGCTCGGCGATGTGGCGGTGCACGTAGGGCAGGTCGCCGGGCTGCTCGGGGATGGTGCGGAACCGCGCGATCAGCGCGTCGCGGTCGGGGTGCACCTTCGCCGGGCCGAACGCCCGCTGCTCACGGGCGGCCCGCTCCTCCGGCGACCGGTCCCGGACCGGGGAGTCGACGGCGACGGCGCCGGCCAGCTCGTCGCCGTAGCGCAGCGCCGCGGTGAGCGTCACGAACCCGCCCATGCTGTGCCCGATGACCGTCGGCCGGGGGCCGAGACCCGCGGCGTCGATCACGGCGCGCAGCTCGACGGCCCAGCGGTCCAGGTCGTAGGACGGTGCCCGCCCGGAGTCGCCGTGCCCGGACAGGTCGACCGCCACGACCCGGCGCGTGCCCTCGGCCAGCAGCGGGGCGATGTGGTCCCACCAGTGCAGGTGCGCCGCGCCGCCGTGCACCAGCAGCACACCGGGCCCGCCCGGGGTGCCCCAGCTCCGGAAGCGGATCTCGACGCCGTCGCTCTCGGTGCGGCCGGGCTCCCCCGGCTCGGCGAGTGCGTCGGTGAACCAGGTGGGCGGAGCGGTGGACACGCGGGGACCTCTGTTCGTGGGACGGGGACGACCGTTCGAACCTACGCCCCTCGTCAGTTCTGACCACGCCGGGTAACGGGGTACCGGGGCCGGGCGACCTGCGTCACCGAGGGGCCGACGAGGAGGCGCGATGACCGGTGCGGCGACGGGGACGGTGGTGCGGGCCGTGCCACGCGACCCCGGGGCGTGGGACCTCACCGACCGGCGCCTGGGGCGCGCGCTGGGGTCGCTCGCGCGCGACGCCGACGCCCCGGCCGGGACCGC
>NZ_WWFY01000810.1:0-204 GCF_009864975.1 Pseudonocardia sp. SID8383 | reverse complement strand
CCCGAGCAGGGCGACGTCGACCGGGCGCACCTGCGACGGGCGGTCCGGCAGCGACTCGAGGGATCCCGCCACGTCACCCGTCCCCGTCCGGTCGCCCTGCACACCACCCGGCCCGCCGCCGAGCGCGGATCCGCCGGTGCTCCGGGAGCGGGCGGTGGCTGCGGTGTGGAGGTCGGGCACAGGCCGGAGGTTACCGACCGGCGC
>NZ_WWFY01000809.1:0-211 GCF_009864975.1 Pseudonocardia sp. SID8383 | reverse complement strand
CTGCGACGCGGTGGGCGGCCCGGTCCGGCGCCTGGTGGCGGTCGGCGCTGGCCGGCCTGCCGGTCGTGTTCGGCCACCCCCGGCGGCGCTCGCTGGCCCTCATGGCCTGGATGCTCGGCATCTTCGTGCTGCCCGAGGCGCTGGCGGCGGCCTACGCCGTCGCGATCGGGGCGGGCCCGGCGGCGACCGGGCTCCTGATGGCGGCCGACCC
>NZ_WWFY01000808.1:0-218 GCF_009864975.1 Pseudonocardia sp. SID8383 | reverse complement strand
CGAGGCCGCGGGCCGCGCCGTCGACGACGCCCGGACCCGGATCGACGCCTTCGTCGGCGACGTCTACACCCACGGTCTCGACCTGGGTCCGCTCGGGCTGCTCTCGCGGGCGACCGACCCGCAGGACCTGATGGACCGGGCCCGGCTCACCGACGCGCTGAGCGAGGACCAGGCCGCGGTCCTGGAGCAGCTCCAGCAGGCCCGTATCGCCCAGGCCA
>NZ_WWFY01000807.1:0-265 GCF_009864975.1 Pseudonocardia sp. SID8383 | reverse complement strand
TCGGCGCGCGCCCAGGCGGCGTCGGCGAACTCGGCGTAGGCGGGACCGTCCCACAGCGCCAGGGCCTCGCCGAGCAGGGCGTCGGCCCGGTCCGGTGCGGCCGCGGCGGCGCGGTCGAGGAGGTCGGTGAAGGCGCGCGCGTCGAGCCCGTCGGGGCCGAGTGCCAGCGCGTAGCCGGGTGGGCGGCTGACCAGCACCGTCGGGACCGCCCGCGGGGACCGGTCGGGTTCGAGCACCCGTCGCAGCCGGGAGACGTGGACCTGCA
>NZ_WWFY01000806.1:0-266 GCF_009864975.1 Pseudonocardia sp. SID8383 | reverse complement strand
AGAACAGGACGAACGCGTCGAGGTCGAGGTCGCGGGTCAGTTCGTCGAGCAGGAGCGCGGGGGTGACCTTGGCGTGGAACACCCCGGCGAGACGGTCGGTGGTCAGGCCGGTGAGGACGCCGTCGTCGAGGACGCCGGCGGCGTGCACGACGCCGGTCAGCGGCCGATCGGCCGGGATCGCGGCCAGCGCCGCCTGCAGCTGTGCGCGGTCGGCCGCGTCGCAGGCGAGCACCGTGACCGCGGCGCCGGAGGCCTCCAGTTCGGCA
>NZ_WWFY01000805.1:0-347 GCF_009864975.1 Pseudonocardia sp. SID8383 | reverse complement strand
AGCGGGCCCAGCACGCCGAAGCGGCCCGGCACGTCCGCGTCGAGGGTGACCACGACCGGGCCGGGGTCGCCGGGTGTGTCCAGCGGTGAGCCGGGCTCGGTCAGGTGCACGGTGCGCGCGGCGAGGGCGTCGGCGCCGACCTCCTCGGCGATCGCGGCGGCGACCACCCGGGTGACGGCCGCGACGACGGGGTCGGTGCCCGCCGCGTCGGCGACGACGAGGACGGTCTCGGCGAGCTCCCCGGACAGCGCCTCCGCGACCTGCACCGGGTCCGCGGAGTCCAGTGCGGTCAGCCGGGCCCCACCCGGGTCGGTGCCGGCGACGACGCGGGCCGCGGCGACCGCGTC
>NZ_WWFY01000081.1:0-5391 GCF_009864975.1 Pseudonocardia sp. SID8383 | reverse complement strand
CGAGCGTGGTGCGCAGCCCGGTCTCCGCGCACGCCGCCGCGAGCGCCCGCCCGGCCGGACCACCGCCGAGGACCAGCACGTCGGCCACCGTCGTGCCGGGGGCACCCGACCGGCTCGACGACGCCGTCCCGCTCCTCGTCCCCGTCATCGCGGGCCCGGCCGGTGCCGGCCGGCGGACAGGCTGCCGCCGTCGATCCGCAGGGTGGCCCCGGTGACCCAGGACGCGGCGTCGGAGACGAGGAACGCCACCGCCTCGGCGACGTCCGCGGGCTCGCCGAGGCGCCCCAGCGGATAGCCCGCGACGACGGACGCCTCGTCGTGGGCGTAGAGCGCCTCGGCGAACCTCGTCCGCACCACGGCGGGGGCGACGGCGTTGACCCGGACGCCGGGGCCGAGCTGGCCGGCCAGCTCCTCGGTCAGGGTGAGCAGTGCCGCCTTCGACGCCCCGTAGGCCCCGATGACGCCGGTGGGCCGCAGCGCCGCGACCGAGGCGACGTTGACGACGGCGCCGCCGTGCGCACCCATCCACACCCGGTGCGCCTGCTGGACGAACCCGAGGGCGGCGACCACGTTGACGTCGAGGATCCTGCGGACGGCGTCGAGGTCGGCCTCGACCAGCGGCCCGTGCTGGGGGTTGATCCCGGCGTTGTTGACCAGCACGTCCAGCGAACCGAACGCGGCCACCGTCGCCTCCGCCGCGGCGGCCCGGTGCGCCGCGTCCCCGACGTTGCCGGCGACGGCGAGCACCCGGCCGGTGCCGACCCCCGCGCCTGCCGCGAGCTCCGACGCCGCCGCGTCGAGCTCCGGGGCGCGCCGGCCGGTGATCGTCACCGACGCGCCGCGCGCCAGCAGCGCGGCGGCGACGCCGTACCCGATGCCCCGCGAGGCGCCGGTCACCAGTGCCGCCCGACCGGCCAGGGAGGTGAGATCGGTCATGGGACCCGACCCTACGTGGGGAATCGGGTGGACCCGGCCGGTAGCCTGGTCGCGTGGTCCTGATCGAGTAGACCGGCGTCCGGGCACGACTGTGCCCGCATCCGGTCCTCTCAGCGTCACTCCTCGTCCTCCGTCTGGAGCTCTTCCACGTGATCACCACGACCGACCTCGAACTGCGCGCCGGGTCCCGCATCCTGCTCTCCGGTGCCACCCTGCGGGTGCAGCCCGGCGACCGGATCGGTCTGGTCGGGCGCAACGGCGCCGGCAAGACCACCTCGATGCGGGTGCTGGCCGGAGAGGGCGAGCCGTACTCCGGGCAGCGGAGCGCGAACTCACCGGTCGGCTACCTGCCGCAGGACCCGCGCGAGGGCGACCTGTCGGTCACGGCGAAGGACCGGGTGCTCTCGGCCCGCGGCCTGGACGTGCTGCTGGCGAAGATGGAGAAGGCGCAGACGGCGATGGCTGAGCTGGCCGACCCGGCCGCGAACGACAAGGCGGTCCGCGAGTACGGACGGCTCGAGGAGCGGTTCTCCGCCCTCGGCGGCTACGCCGCGGAGTCCGAGGCCGCGCGGATCTGCACGCACCTGGGTCTCCCCGAGCGGGTGCTGGCCCAGCCGATGCGCACGCTCTCGGGCGGTCAGCGCCGGCGCGTGGAGCTGGCCCGGATCCTGTTCGCCGCCTCCGACGGCGGGTCGCAGTCGGCGACCACGCTGCTGCTCGACGAGCCCACCAACCACCTCGACGCCGACTCGATCACCTGGCTGCGCGGGTTCCTGCAGCAGCACGAGGGCGGTCTGGTCGTCATCAGTCACGACACCGACCTGCTGGCCGCGGTCGTGAACAAGGTCTGGTTCCTCGACGCGACCCGCGGCGAGGCGGACCAGTACAACATGGACTGGAAGCGGTACCTGGAGGCGCGCTCCACCGACGAGAAGCGTCGTCGCCGCGAGCGGGCCAACGCCGAGAAGAAGGCGTCCGCGCTGCACGTCCAGGCCGCCAAGATGGGCGCGAAGGCCACCAAGGCCGTCGCCGCCAAGAACATGGCCCGCCGGGCCGACGCCCTGCTCGCCGGTCTCGACGACGAGCGTCAGGCCGACCGCGTCGCGCACATCCGGTTCCCGACCCCGGCGCCCTGCGGGCGCACCCCGCTCACCGCGGAGAACCTGTCCAAGGCCTACGGGTCGCTGGAGGTGTTCACCGGGGTGGACCTCGCGGTGGACCGCGGGTCGAAGGTCGTGGTGCTGGGCTTCAACGGCGCCGGCAAGACCACGCTGCTGCGGATCCTGGCCGGCACCGAGGAGTCCGACTCCGGCGGGGTCGTGCCCGGCCACGGGCTGCGACGGGGCTACTTCGCCCAGGAGCACGACACGCTCGACATGGACGCCTCGGTCTGGGACAACATCCGCCACGCCAGCCCGGACGCCGCCGAGCAGCAGCTCCGGACCCTGCTCGGGTCGTTCATGTTCTCCGGGGAGCAGCTCCAGCAGCCCGCCGGGACGCTGTCCGGCGGTGAGCGGACCCGGCTCGCCCTGGCCGGTCTGGTGTCCTCGGCGGCGAACGTGCTGCTGCTCGACGAGCCGACGAACAACCTGGACCCGGCCAGCCGCGAGCAGGTGCTCGACGCGCTGCGCCGCTTCGAGGGCGCCGTCGTGCTCGTCACCCACGACCCGGGTGCGGTCGAGGCGCTGGAGCCGGACCGGGTGATCGTCCTGCCCGACGGCACCGAGGACCACTGGTCGGCCGACTACCTGGAACTCGTCCAGCTCGCGTGACCGGTCACCGCACGCAGCGGTGATCACCCGACCGGACCACCACGATCGTCGGACGTGTCCGGGCCGTACAGCGTGCGGCTCCCGGAATCGCGCACGGTCCGTTCCGACGGGGTAATCCACTGCGCTGCCCGACGGATGACGATTCCGAAAGGTACCCGCGGTGCTGCGCCGTTCGGGGTAACCGTTCGCCGATCGCGTTTTCCGCGTTCTGGTCATAAATGGTCAACTGGATCATCATGGCCTGATCGTCGCGCCAGATGCGGCGGTCCGCGGGGGCATCCGCGGAGGGGATGAGGAGGGCCGATGGCCGAGCTCAAGAAGGGCGCCCGGATCACCGGGACGCAGCGGGGCAAACTCGCCGCCGACCTGAAGAAGAAGTACGAGAAGGGCGCCAGCATCCGTTCGCTGGCCGAGCAGACCGGGCGGTCGTACGGCTTCGTCCACCGGGTCCTGTCCGAGACGGGTGTGACGTTGCGCGGGCGCGGCGGCGCCACCCGTACCAAGAAGAAGTAGTCCTCTCGTCGGCGCCGCCGACCGGGTCGAGCAGCGAGCCCGGGGCGGCGTCGTCGTGTGTCCGGGGCGTGTCGCGGGGCGCCGCGCGCGGGACCACCGCGCCCGCCCGCCGTACGCGCCGTAACGTGAACCCTCGCCGTCCACCACCGGCGAAGGGGAACACCGTTGGATCGCCCGCTCGCTCTGATGCGCGGGGTCATCCGGGGGGCGGACTCGACGTCCATCCGCCGTGGCTCCATCGCGCGGGGCACCTGGCCCCGGATCTGGGGCTTCGTCCGGCCCTACCGCCGCTGGCTGCTGTCCTACCTGGCCCTGACCACCGTCACCGCCGTGATCGGCGTCGCGACGCCGGTGCTGGCCGGGCGCGTGGTCAACACGATCGTCGCGGCGAACGAGCTGCCCGACGCCGCCCGCGTCGTGATGGTGATCGCCGGGGCGATCGCCGGGATGGCCGTCCTGGAGGCGGTGGTCGGGCTCGCCGGCCGCTGGTTCTCCGCGCGGCTCGGCGAGGGACTCATCGAGGACCTGCGGGTGGCGGTGTTCCGTCACGTCCAGTCGATGCCGCTGGCGTTCTTCTCCCGCACCCGGACCGGGGCGCTGGTCAGCAGGCTCAACAACGACGTGATCGGCGCCCAGACCGCCATCACCGGCACCCTGTCCACGGTGCTGTCCAACAGCATCCAGCTCGTGCTGGCCATCGCGGTCATGATCGGTCTGGCCTGGCAGGTCACCGTGCTGGCGATGCTGCTGCTGCCGGTGTTCGTGCTCCCGGCCCGGCGGATGGGGACCTGGCTCGCCGAGCTGCGCCGCGAGGCCGCCGAGCTCAACGCCACCATGGGCAACCAGATGACCGAGCGCTTCTCCGCGCCCGGCGCCACCCTGGTGAAGCTGTTCGGCGACCCCGACTCCGAGGCCGCCGTCTTCCGGGGCCAGGTGTCGCGGGTGCGCGACATCGGTGTCCGGTCGGCGATGGTGTCGCGGTTGTTCGTCACCGCGCTGCAGCTGGTGTCGGCGCTGGCCCAGGCCATGATCTACGGCCTCGGCGGCTACCTCGCGGTGACCGGGGCGATCCCGGCGGGCACCGTCGTCGCGCTCGGGCTGCTGCTGACCCGGCTCTACACCCCGATGACGGCGCTGGCCAACGCCCGCGTCGACGTGATGACCGCGCTGGTCGCCTTCGAGCGGGTCTTCGAGGTGCTCGACCTGCGCCCGATGCTGACCGAGCGGCCCGGCCCGGCCGCGCTGCCCGACGGCCCCGTCGACGTCGCCCTGCGCGGGGTCCGGTTCACCTACCCCAGCGCCACCGACGTCTCCCTGGCCTCGCTGGAAGAGGTCGCGGTGCTCGACCAGCGGGTCAACACCGAGGTGCTGCACGGCGTCGACCTGCACGTCCACGGCGGCGGGCTGCTGGCCCTGGTCGGGTCGTCCGGGGCCGGGAAGTCCACGCTCGCATCGCTGGTCCCACGTCTCTACGACGTCGACGCCGGCTCGGTCGAGCTGTCCGGGGTGGACGTGCGGGACCTGTCGTTCGCCACGCTGCGCGGCGCCGTCGGGATGGTCACCCAGGACGGGCACCTGTTCCACGACACCATCGCCGGTAACCTGCGCTACGCCTCGCCCGACGCCACCGACGACGAGATGATCGACGCGCTGCGCCGCGCCCGGCTCGGCGACCTGCTCGACACGCTGCCCGACGGTCTCGACACCGTGGTGGGGGAGCGCGGCTACCGTCTGTCCGGTGGTGAGCGCCAGCGGCTGACCATCGCCCGTCTGCTGCTGGCCCGCCCGCGGGTGGTGATCCTCGACGAGGCCACCGCGCACCTCGACTCGGAGTCCGAGGCCGCAGTGCAGGAGGCACTGGCGGAGGCGCTGGTCGGGCGGACCGCGATCGTCATCGCGCACCGGCTGTCCACCGTGCGTGCGGCCGACCGGATCGCGGTGCTGGAGGGTGGGCAGGTCGTCGAGTCCGGCACCCACGACGAGCTGCTGGCCGCCGACGGCCGCTACGCCACGCTCTACCGGACCCAGTTCCTCCCGGCGGCGACGACCGCGGGCTGAGCGACTCCGGGGGCCGGTGCTCAGGCCCGGCCCGCCAGCGGGTCCGCCACCTCGGCGCCGGGCTCGGCCACCGCGGCGACGGCGGCGAACAGCAGCGCGACGCCGACCGCGC
>NZ_WWFY01000804.1:0-684 GCF_009864975.1 Pseudonocardia sp. SID8383 | reverse complement strand
GCGCCGTGCTCGCCCGCCACCTGGTGGCCGCGCACGACGTGCGTGAGCTGCTGCTGGTCAGCCGCCGCGGCCCGGACGCCGAGGGCGCCGCCGACCTCGTCGCCGACCTGGCCGACGCCGGGGCACGCGCCACCGTCGTCGCCTGCGACGTGTCCGACCGCGACGCGGTCACCGCGCTCCTCGACGACCACCCGGTGCACGCGGTGGTCCACGCCGCGGGCGTGCTCGACGACGGGCTGGTCGCGACGCTGACCCCCGAGCGGCTCGCCGCGGTGCTCCGCCCGAAGGTCGACGCCGCCTGGCACCTCCACGAGGCGACCCGCGACCGCGACCTCGCGGCGTTCGTGATGTTCTCCTCGGTCGCCGGAGTGCTCGGCAACCCGGGACAGGCGAACTACGCCGCCGGCAACGCGTTCCTCGACGCCCTGGCGCTGCGGCGCCGCACCGAGGGGCTTCCCGGCACCGCCCTGGCCTGGGGCCCCTGGGAGCAGGGCATGGCGGGAGAGCTGACCGAGGCCGAGGCGGCGCGCCTCGCGCGCTCCGGGGTCCCGGCGCTGACCGTCGAGCACGGACTCGCCCTGTTCGACGCCGCCCTGGCCACCGGCGAACCGGCGCTCGCGCCGATGCGTCTCGACCCGGCCGCGCTGCGTGCCCACGGGGAGGTGCCCGCGGTCCTGCGGGCGC
>NZ_WWFY01000803.1:0-607 GCF_009864975.1 Pseudonocardia sp. SID8383 | reverse complement strand
GCCACCGCGCCCGGAGCCGCTGCGCCACTCGCGGCGCCGCTACTCCGCCGCCGGGACCATGCAGGGCGCCGCGCTGTTCGTGCTGATGCTGGTCATGACCCTGCCCGCGGCCGGGGTGTACGCCTGGCACGGCGGCCGGGTCGCCCCGGACGTGCTGGCCCAGCTCGCCCTCGGCGCCACCGCGATCTTCCTGCTGCAGCGTTGGCTGCTCGCCCCGCTCGCGGTGCGCGCGCTCACCGCCCGGGTCGCACCCGGCCGCTACCCCATGTGGGGACGGGTGCACCTGCGCCTGTGGGCCGCGGACCTGCTGCTGTCGATGTCACCGCTGCCGGTGCTGTCCGGCGGTCCGCTCGCCCCGGCCTACCTGCGGATGCTCGGCGCCACCGTGGGCCGCGACGTGCACCTGGGCACCTCGGTGCTGTCGATGCCCGCGCTGCTGCGGATCGGCGACGGCGCCACCGTCGGCTACGGCGCCGCGCTGCGGCCCTGGACGCTGGCCGACGGCTGGGTGACCGTCGCCCCGATCGCGGTCGGCGAGGGCGCCCACGTCGGCGCCAGCGCGGTCGTCGAACCGGGTGCGGTGGTCGGCGCGGACGCCGTCGTCGGG
>NZ_WWFY01000802.1:0-695 GCF_009864975.1 Pseudonocardia sp. SID8383 | reverse complement strand
CCGGCACGGAGCCGGCCTGGGCGCACGCCGTGCTCGCGCGGGCGCACCTCAACGCCGACCACGCCGAGCCCGCCTGGTCGCACGCCCGCGCGTCGCTGGCGGTGGCCCGTGCCGTCCACGACACCGCACCGCCCGCGGAGGGGTCGGCCGCGTACCGCGACCTCAGCGCGGTCTGCGCGGACGCCCTCATCACCCTGGCCTTCTGCGCCCGGATGGAGGGGGACCCGCAGGCGGCCCGGGACCGGCTCGCCGGGGCGTCCTCGCTGGCCGCCGCGTCCGGGAACCGGGTCGTCGAGCTGCGGACGGTGTGGAACCGCGGGGTGTCGTTCATCGAGGACGGCCTGCTCGACGCCGCCGCGGACGAGCTCGCCGAGGGGGCCCGCCGGGCCGCCGCGTACGGCCTGCCCTGGGGCGGGTACGGCCTGGAGTTCCGGATCGCGCAGGTCCGCGTCGACGTCCAGCGCGGGGAGTGGGACGCCGCCGTCCGGACCGCCGCGGATGTCGACCCCACGCTCCCGCTGCGCGTCACCGGGCAGCTGGCGGTGGCGGGGGCGCTGGTCGGCGTGGCCCGCGGCGACCTCGACGGCGCCGAGGAGCTGCTCTCCGTGCTGGCCACCGAGCCACCGGTGCACGACCAGGCCGCGCTGCTGCAGGGCGTCGTCGGGGCCGAGTCGGCGCGCTGGCGGGGCGACGCG
>NZ_WWFY01000801.1:0-752 GCF_009864975.1 Pseudonocardia sp. SID8383 | reverse complement strand
CCGACCCGGCCGACACGGCGCGCGGGGAGGCCGCGGTCGCCGCGGCGGCCCGGGCCGCGATCGCCGCGCTGCGCGGCTGAGCGCGCCGGGTCAGATCCGGGCCAGCACCGCCCGCAGGATCGCGACCTGCCCGATCGGGCTGGGATGCAGGCCGTCGTCCTCCCAGAAGTCGGGCCGGATCGGCATCCGGGACAGGTCGATCGCGTCCGGGTCGACCTCCCGGACCGTCGCGACGAGCCCGGGGACGTCGGCCGGGTCCCACCACTCGCCGGTGAGCTCGCGGGTGGCGGCCACCCGTCCGGGGTCGACCGGCGGCGGGACGACGAACCGCACCCGGGCGCCGCTCTCGGTCTCCAGCAGCAGGCGCAGCGCCCGCAGGTTCCGAGCCGTCTCGCTGATCGACACCATCCGGATCCCGGTGGTCGCGCCCTCCCGGCGGATGTCGTTGGTGCCCAGCATGACCAGCACCCGGGTCGGCACCCGCGAGACCAGGACCGGGCCGAGCGCGAGTGCCTCGGAGCTGGTCCGCCCGGACAGCGCGAGCACCTCGACCGACGCCTCCGGTTCGACCATCGGGATCAGCTCGGCGAACAGCCGTGCCCAGCCCAGCCGGTCGGCGGACAGGGAGTCGCCGACGACCACGATCCGCTCGCCCGGACGCAGCGCCATCCGGTGCAGGCCGTCCGCGACCGGCGGCTCGGTCCGCAGAGCCCGCGCCGCGGCGCGGACCCGCCCGGCGAGCCCGGCCCGCA
>NZ_WWFY01000800.1:0-922 GCF_009864975.1 Pseudonocardia sp. SID8383 | reverse complement strand
TGTGGCCCGCGGGCGTCGGCACCGGCGTCGGCTCGCTGCCCGGCGTCGACGTCCGCGAGGCGTGTGCGCTGGTCACCGGCGAGACCCCGGAGTTCCCGGCGCTGCCCGAGCTGCCCGCCCGCGGTGTCGGCGCGGACATCGTCGGCCGCACGGCCGGGCTGCTCGTGGACCTGGCCGTCGAGGTCGTGCCGACCGGCTGGCGGGTCGCCGCCCACCCCGGGCGCGACCTGCGCCGGGCCCGCGACCTGATGTCCGGAGACCTGGACGCCTTCGACGACGCCTGCGACCGCATCCGCCCGTCCTGGGTGAAGGTCCAGGTCGCCGGCCCGTGGACGCTCGCCGCCTCGGTCGAGCTCGCCGCCGGGCACCGGGTGCTCACCGACCGCGGCGCCGTCCGCGAGTTCGCCGCCAGCCTGACCGAGGGGCTGCGCGCCCACGTCGCCGAGGTGGCGCAGCGGACCGGGGCGACGGTCGTCGTCCAGCTCGACGAGCCCGGCCTTCCCGCCGTGCTCGCCGGGTCGCTGCCGACCGCGTCCGGCTACGGCACCGTCCGCTCGATCGCCGCGCCGGACGCCCAGGACGTGCTCCGGGACCTGATCGCCGGCATCGACGCCCCGGTCGTCGTGCACTGCTGCGCGGACCGCCCGCCGATCCGACTGCTCGCCGGGACCGGTGCGGCCGCGGTCGGGATCGACGCGACCCGACCGGCGTTCGCCGGGGCCACCGCCGAGCCACGCGCTCTCGACGCGATCGGCGAGACCTGGGACAGCGGTGTCCCGCTGTTCCTCGGGCTGCTGCCCGGCACCGCGCCGGCCCGCGAACCGGCGGTCGGCGACCTCGCCCGGATCGGCTACGACCTCGCCGACCGGCTGGGCTTCGACCGGCCGCGGCTGGCCCGGCTCGCCGTCCCGACGCCCGCCTG
>NZ_WWFY01000799.1:0-2049 GCF_009864975.1 Pseudonocardia sp. SID8383 | reverse complement strand
CGGCCCGCGGGCGTGCGGTCGGCGGCGACGAGCCCGGCGCGGGCGGCGTCGGACACCGACAGCGGCCAGCGCCGGGTGAGCAGGCAGTAGAGGATCCCGCCGAGCCCGCGGACGTCGTCGGCGGCGGACACCGACGGGCGCGGGAGCAGGAACGCCAGCATGGCGCGCCCGTCCGGGGTGATCCGGACGCGCTGCGGGTGGTCGCAGCCGAGGACCAGGCCCTGCTGGTGGGCCTCGGTGGCGGCGGCCGAGAGGGTCTCGACGGCCTTGGCGGCCCGCTGCGCGCGGACCGGGCCCTCGGCGACGGTCTCGGCCAGCGAACGCCCGGGCACCCACTCGGCGACGGCGGCGCCCAGCACGTCGGCCGGCAGGCCGTGCGTGCCCGGGGCCAGTACGTCGAGCAGCCGGGCGCTGCCGGAGTGCTCGAAGCAGCCCGAGCGCAGGGCACGCACGATCATCTCGCCGGCGCGGGCGGTGCCCTCCGGGTCGTCGGAACGGTCGTCGGCGGGGAGCCTGCGCAGCAGCGTGACGCCGACCGGGCGGCGCAGCACGGTGTCCTCGGCGCGCCAGAACTCCGCCCCGGCGGCCGGGTCGGACCCGATCCGCTGACGGAGCACGTAGCGCTCGGTGAGCGGCGAGCCCGCGGTGGTGCCCGCGGTCTCGCGGACGGGCGGGATGCGCTCGGTGGGCCGGGCCTGGGCCGGCACCGCGGGCACGGCGGCCGTCGGCTGCTCGTCGGCGGGTACTCCGGCGGTCCCGGGTGCGTCGGCGGTCGCCGTGGCGTCGGTGGGGTCGAGCGACGGGTGCGGACGGGGGGTCGCGTCGTCCTCGACGGGGTGGGGGCCGGTCCGGGCAGTGCGCTCGCCGATCTGCCCGCTCAACGGCCTCGCCCTCCCCTGGCGCTCGGTGTCGTGTCCGGCGTCAGCCTACGGCACTCGGTCGGATGTGGACGAGCCGAGAACACGCCCCGGATCCGTCTCCCCTGTCTTCGGAGACGGGGGACCATCGGTTTGCCTCCTCGCCCTCCGGATTCGCCGGAAAGCACCTGTGATGCGACGAGCGGTCAATACTGGACGGCGAACGACAGTCGTGTTCCTTGTCTCCCCCGGCTCAAGAGCCGTGGACGCGTCCGGACGGCGCCGGTCCCGGTGGCACGGGGACGTCCGGGGGCGTGCCGGGCCCTGACCCGGGCCCGGGGCCACCGGACGGCCCGGCTGCGGCGGCCGGACGCAGCCGGCGCAGCACCCGCCGGACCACCAGGACCACGAGGACACCGCCGGCGATCGCGGTCAGCCAGACCGTGACCGTCCCGTAGACCGTCGACCGCACCCGTAGCCGGGTGTCCGGGCCGAGCGCGACGCCGTCGGGGGTGAGCAGGCCCGCGTCGACGCTGAACACCCCGGAGCGGGTGACCTGGGCGCTGACCCGCACCTGGACGCGGCCGCGCGGGGGGACCGCCTGCACCTCGATCGGGGCGACCCGCAGCCCGGTGGTACTCGACAGCACCACCCGCACGTTCATCGTCACCGGCAGCCCGTTGGCGACGGTGATCAGCAGCGGTGCGTCGCTGGTTCCGAGCGAGTACGGGCTGGGCGGCTCCACCACACGCACCGACGCACGGATCTCGGCGATCCGGTCGGCGACGACGGTCTCCTCCCGCTCGGCGCGGGCCGGGTCGCCCCGCCACCACGACGACACCGCCCGCAGCGTGCCGGTCACCAGCGGGTCGAACACGTCGGCGGGGCTGGCCCCGACCCCGGTGCGGGCCTCGGCCGCAGCCCGTAGCGCCTCGATCGTCCGGACCTGGTCGGCCACCCCGGACACGACCGTCCCCGGGATCTCCGCGCCGCCGGCCTGCGGTGGGTAGAACAGCTGCGTCCCGCCCGCCTGCACGGCGCCGTCGATGAGGGTGGACAGGCCGGTCGGGGCGATCCGGCCGTCGTCGATCAGCGAGGTCAGGGCGGTCAGCACCCCGGCGGCGGCCGGCCCGTCCGCGGCCCAGCGGTGCGGCGGTGCGACGACCAGCGGGCCGCCGGCGTCCCCGGCCCG
>NZ_WWFY01000798.1:0-1479 GCF_009864975.1 Pseudonocardia sp. SID8383 | reverse complement strand
CCGGGGCCGCCGCCGGGGGTGCCGTCGCCGGACGACGCGTCGGCCTCGGGTGCGCCGTCGACCTCCCCGGCCCGGGGTGCCCGCGAGCCGCCGCCCGGCCCCATCGGGCCCTTCCCGCTGGTCGTGGTCATCGACGCCCTCCGTGTCCGTTCGACGAGTGCGACGGCGCCGCGATCAGCCCCAGGTCGAGTGCGGAGGCGACGGCCGACGGCGCGGTCTGCCCGAGCCCGCAGATCGACGCGTCGCGCATGACCCGCGCGAGGTCGTCGAGCAGGGCCAGCTCGGTCTCCCGCGACCCGAGCGGGGCACCGCGTTCCAGCCGGGCCAGTGCCTCCTCCTGGCGGACCGTCCCGACCCGGCACGGCACGCACTGCCCGCAGGACTCGTCGCGGAAGAAGGCCGCGATCCGGCGGAGGGTGGCGGTGAGGTCGGCGCGGTCGTCGAACACGAGCACGACACCGGACCCGAGGGTGGCGCCGATGTCGCGGGCCCCCTCCAGGGTGAGGGGCACGTCGAGGTCCTGCGGGAGGACGAACCCGCCCGCGGCGCCGCCCAGCAGCACGGTGCGCAGCGTGCCGCGGGTGCCCCCGGCGAGGTCGAGCAGCTCGCGCAGGGTGGTGCCGAAGTCGACCTCGTACACCCCGGGGGCGCCGACGGCACCGGAGACGCAGAACAGCTTGGACCCGGTGGACCGGCCCCCGCCGACCGAGGCGAAGGCCCCGCCGCCGATGTTGAGCACCTCCAGCACGTTGTAGAGGGTCTCGACGTTGTTGATCGCGGTCGGCTTCCCGAACAGCCCCGAGGTGGCCGGGAACGGCGGCTTGTTCCGCGGCTCGCCGCGGTAGCCCTCGATCGACTCCAGCAGCGCGGTCTCCTCACCGCAGATGTAGGCGCCCGCGCCGCGGCGCAGGTCGATGTCGAAGGCGAAGCCCTCCCCCATGACGTCGTCGCCGAGGTGGCCGCGCGCCCGGGCCGCGGCGATCGCGTCCTGCAGCCGGCGGGTCGCCAGCGGGTACTCGCCGCGGATGTAGAGGTGCCCGACGGTGGCGCCGGTGACGTAGCCGGCGATCGTCATGGCCTCGACCAGCCCGAACGGGTCGCCCTCCATGAGCACCCGGTCCTTGAAGGTGCCCGGTTCGGACTCGTCGGCGTTGCAGACGAGGTGGTGCGGACGCTCCGGGGACTGCGCCACACCCTCCCACTTGACGCCGGTGGGGAACGCCGCGCCGCCGCGCCCGGTGAGCGAGGCGTCCTTCAGCTCGGCGATGACCCGGGTGGCGCCGAGGCGGACCGCGCGGCGCAGGGCCGCGTAGCCGCCGCGGGCGCGGTAGTCGTCGAGCGAGGTGGGGTCGACGACGCCGACCCGGCGCAGCAGCCGCAGGTGTTCCCCGGTCCGGGTCTGCGGGGCCGAGACGGTGGTGTCGGCGAAGGCCCGGTCGGCGTCGGCCGCCTGCTCCCCGGCCGGGTCGGCGGGCGCGT
>NZ_WWFY01000797.1:0-2597 GCF_009864975.1 Pseudonocardia sp. SID8383 | reverse complement strand
GAGGCGCAGCGACGGCGGTGGGCGCGCGACGCCCGCAGCCGCGTCACGGGCGGTCGTGCGGCGCTGGCCCGCACCGTGCTCGGCGCCGCGCTCGTCCTGACCGGGCTGGCGGTGTTCCTGCTCGGCAACCTGGACCTGAGCCAGGTGCGGTTCGGGATCCTCGCGGCACTGGCGACGCTGCTGGGCGTCGCGGTCCTCACCGTCCCCTGGTGGGTACGGCTGGTGCGCGACCTCGGCGAGGAGCGTCGGGCCCGCGCGGTCGCCGCCGAGCGCGCCGAGATCGCCGCGCACCTGCACGACTCGGTGCTGCAGACCCTCGCGCTGATCCAGCGCCAGTCCGGCGACCCGCGCGAGGTGCAGCGGCTGGCCCGCGGCCAGGAGCGGGAGCTGCGTGCCTGGCTCTACGGGCCGGGCGGGCGCGCCCGCGGCGGCAGTGGCAGCCCGGACGCGGTGGAGACGCTGCTGTCGGCGGCGATCACGCGCGTCGCGGGCGAGGTGGAGGACACCTACGCGGTGGCCGTCGGCCCGGTGCTGGTCGGTGACGCCGAGCTCGACGACGACCTGCGCGCCCTGGTGCTGGCGGCGCGCGAGGCGATGGTGAACGCGGCGAAGCACTCGGGGACGTCCGAGGTCGACGTCTACGTCGAGGTCGAGCCCGCCTCGGACGAGGGGCCGGGCGCGGCCGAGGTGTTCGTGCGGGACCGCGGCACCGGTTTCGACCCGGATGCGGTGTCCGACGACCGGCACGGCCTCGCGGACTCGGTGCACGCCCGGATGCGCCGCCACGGCGGCACGGTCCGGATCCGCACCGGGGCCGGGGAGGGTACGGAGGTGCGGCTGTCGATGCCGCTGACGGAGAAGGAGACGGCATGACCACCGCCGACGTGCCGGGGACACCGGCCGGTCCGGGCGACACCGGTATCCGGGTCTACCTGGTCGACGACCACGCGTTGTTCCGGTCCGGCGTGCGCGCCGAGCTGGACCGTGGCGACGGGCGCAGCCCCGTGCTGGAGGTCGTCGGTGAGGCGGGCTCCGTCGACGAGGCGGTGGCCGGCGTCGGGCACCTCGCGCCGGACGTGGTGCTGCTCGACGTGCACATGCCCGGCGGCGGGGGCGCGGAGATCCTGCGCCGGGCGCGCGCGGCGGGCACGGAGTCGGTGTTCCTGGCACTGTCGGTGTCCGACGCCGCGGAGGACGTCATCTCGGTGATCCGGTCCGGCGCCCGCGGCTACGTCACGAAGACGATCTCGGGCCGGGACCTCGCCGACGCCGTGCGACGCGTACGGGCCGGTGACGCGGTCTTCTCACCACGCCTGGCCGGGTTCGTGCTGGACGCGTTCTCCGACCGGCCGGGTGCGGCACCGCCGGTGGACCCGGAGATCGACCAGCTGACCAAGCGGGAGCGGGACGTGCTGCGGCTGCTGGCCCGCGGCTACGCCTACAAGGAGATCGCGAAGGAGCTGTTCATCTCGGTGAAGACGGTGGAGACCCACGTGTCGAGCGTGCTGCGCAAGACGCAGACGTCGAACCGGCACGAGCTGTCCCGCTGGGCTTCCGACAGGAGGCTCGTGTAGGTCGCGCAGCGACCGGAGCGTGCCGGAAGGAGCATCGGCACGGACAGGAGGCTCGTGTAGGTCGCGCAGCGACCGGAGCGTGCCGGAAGGAGCATCGGCACGGACAGGAGGCTCGTGTAGGTCGCGCAGCGACCGGAGCGTGCCGGAAGGAGCGTCGGTACGGACCGTCGGCCGGTCCGACACGGCACGTGCGCCGGCACCGACACGGCCCCGGTCCCCGCTGTGCGGGGGCCGGGGCCGTCGTCGTGGGTGCGGCGTCAGCCGCCCAGCAGCCCGCCCGCGCCCTTCGTGACGCCGCCGAGCACCCCGCCGACCGGTTCGGTCACGCCGGACAGGGTGCCCCCGACCGGCTCGGTCACCGTGCCGGCCACCTGCCCCACGGGCTTCGTGACGGCCTGCAGCGGCTGGGTGGCGTCCGAGGACGAGGAGCCGGTGTCCGCGGTGGCCTTCTTCGCGGAGGTGTCGAGGAGCCCGGTGACCGGCTCGGCCGCCTTCAGGACCGGGCCGGTGAGCGGCTCGGTGCTCCTGAGGACGGGCTCGGTGACCGGCGACAGCGCGCCGAGCACCGGCGTCGTCACCGGCTCGAGGGTGTCGGTGAGGGGCCGGGTGACGGGCTTGACCGCGTTCGTCACCGGGCGGACGGCCTCGGTCACGGGGGACACGGCACCGCCGAGGGTCTTCCCGACCGGCGCCGCGGCCTGCGCGACCGGGGCGACGACGCCACCGACGGCGTCCCCGACCGGGCGGACGTTCTCGGTGACGTCCTGGATCGGGCCGGTGCTGGTCCCGCCGCGCGACGGCGACGTGCCGGTCACGGGCTCGAGGATGTTGCCCGCGGACGGCCGGTCCGGGTTGTTGATCGGGGCGACGATCGGGGCGAGCGGCGAGCCCGTCCCACCGGAGCCGCGCGGAGCCGGGACCGTCGGCGACGACGGGGACCCGGTGCCCGGGTTCCCGGTCGAGGGCGAGGTGGGCGTGCGGGGCGCGGGGACCGCGACGGCGGGCCCGGCGGCGGTGCCCGGG
>NZ_WWFY01000796.1:0-1850 GCF_009864975.1 Pseudonocardia sp. SID8383 | reverse complement strand
CTCCCCGGGTCCGCGGGGGCCGGCGGGACGGGCACCGCCCTCGGGCGCGGCGGAGGCGTGCGGGGCCGGGGTGTGCTGGGCGGGTGTCGGCGGAGCCGGGGGCTGCGGAGCCGGCGTCCGCGACGCGCCCGACCACGGAGCGATCCGTGGTCCCTCGGGGCGCCCCCAGGGCGCCGCGGTCATGAGTGTGTCCGGGCCGGGCGGGAGCGGCGGTACGGCGGGCCCCGCGGAGGCGGACGCGCCGCCGCCGTCGGGGAAGGTCGGGATCCGGAACTGACCGGAGAAGCTGCCGTCCGGCGCGGCCGGGGGCGGCGGCTCCCAGTCCGACGGACGCTTCCGCGCCCAGGCCGCGACCAGCGCCTCCGGCACCCCGACCGCGACGGCACGGGCCCGCAGCACCGCGGCCAGCTTCTCGTCGTGCAGGGCGTGGGCGCTCTCCTTCACCGCGCCGCGCGCGATCCGGTTCCGCATGAACGCCAGCTCGGTGACCGCGGACTGGTACTCGGCGACGGCCTTCGCCGCGGCCGGGCCGGAGCGGCGCCGCACCAGCGTGCGCCAGCCCTTCCGCCGGGACAGCCGGGCCAGCAGGGTCACCTCGCTCGGCGCGATCCAGCCCGCGGCGGCGAAGCCGGGCAGCTGCGCGGCGACGATCCGCGCCTCGCGGCGACGGGCGAACACCACGAGCAGGATCAGCCCGACGAAGATCGGGACCATCACGAACAGGTAGATCTGGAAGAAGCCGCCGGGCGTCGCGGCCAGCACCGACGCGCCGTTCCACAGCGCGTGCAGCACCACCGCGGCGACGTAACCGGCGATCATCGCCAGCACCCGCACCCCGATGCTGCGGCTGGCCACCGCGATCCCGGCGGCGATGCCGATCATGCAGGTGAACAGTGGATGCGCGAACGGCGAGGCGACGCCGCGGACGAACAGCGTCGCGAGCACGCCGGCCGACTCCGGCTCGGACACCGCGCGGCCGAGGTAGAGGATGTTCTCGCTGAACGCGAACCCGGCGGCGACGATCCCGGCGTAGACGACGCCGTCGACGATCCCGTCGAACTCGCGGCGCCGGAACAGCAGCAGCCCGACCAGGAACAGGCCCTTGGTGAACTCCTCCACGACCGGGGCGACCACGACCGGGCCGAACAGGTCGCCCGCGCCGCGCCCGGCGGCCGCGTCGAGCACCGCCGAGGCGCTCGTGTTGATCAGCAGGGCGACCAGCGCGGCGAACCCGGCGCCCCAGAGGAACGCGCCCATCAGCATCCGCGGCGGCTCGGGCTCCCAGCGGTCCACCCAGAGGAACGCCGCCACCACCGGCACGACCGGCAGCAGCGCGGCCAGGGTCCCGACGATCACCCCCGGCGTCCCGATCGCGCGTTGCAGCACCCCGATCGTGATCACCGCGAGCAGGGCCAGCACCACCAGGCCGACGACCGGCAGCAGCACGCCCCGTCGCTTGGCCGACGGCGCCGGCACCGGTGTGTACGGGCGGCCGAGCGTCGGGGACGTCATGACCGTCCAGCGTAGAGAACCGGCCCCGTCCGCGCGGGGGACGCGCCTCAGGTCGAGCGGATCCCACCGTCGGTGTCGTCCGGGTCGTCGGGGGCCCGGCAGCAGTACTCCAGCCAGAACGCGGCGCCGATCAGCAGCAGCGCGCTGACCACACCGATCCCGGCGACGACGCTGTCCCGGAACGCGGCCACCACGACCGCGGCCCGCGGCAGCGTGTGCATCAGCACGGCCACCCACAGCCCGGCGACCACCGCGCCGCCGACCGCGGAGGCCTTGGCGAGCAGCACCGCCCGGGCCGCGACGAGCGGCGGTACCGGGACGGCGCCGTTCCGGCGCTC
>NZ_WWFY01000795.1:0-1989 GCF_009864975.1 Pseudonocardia sp. SID8383 | reverse complement strand
TCGGCGGCACCGCACGTGCTGGTCGCGACGGCGGCGGTGGCGGTCGGCCAGGTGCTCGCCGCCGTCGACGGGCCGGTGCGTGGCGGCCGGCCGCCCGCGTCGTGGGGAGCGGTGCTGGAGGTCGACGCGGACGCGGCGACGGTCGTCACCCGTCCGGGGTTCCGACGACCCGGTTGTTCCTGCGGCACAGCGGCTGCGGCGGTACCGGACAGCGCACCGGGGCCCACCGCGCCGTGCGGGAATCCCCCGGCCGGGTGGACAATCACCGTGTGAGCGACATTCCCCGAAGAACCGCCTCGCGCACCGCCAAGCTCGCCGGCCTCCCGCTCGGCGTCGCCGGACGTGCCGCAGCAGGGTTCGGGCGCCGTCTCACGGGTGGTGACCGCGACGAGATCGCGGCCCAGCTCGCGACCAAGAGCGCCGAGCAGCTGTTCGAGGTGCTCGGCGAGCTCAAGGGCGGCGCGATGAAGTTCGGGCAGGCGCTCAGCGTGTTCGAGGCGGCCGTGCCCGACGAGTACGCCGAGCCCTACCGCGAGGCGCTCACCAAGCTGCAGTCCGCGGCGCCGCCGATGCCCATGGCAGACGTCGACTACATGCTCACCCAGCAGTTCGGGCGGTCCTGGCGGTCCCGGTTCGCCGACTTCGACGAGACGCCCGCCGCCTCGGCCAGCATCGGCCAGGTGCACCGCGCGGTCTGGAAGCGCGACGGCCGCGAGGTCGCGGTCAAGGTGCAGTACCCCGGCGCCGAGGAGGCGCTGCGCTCGGACCTGCGTCAGCTCGGGCGGATGAGCCGCATCCTGCAGCCGCTGGTCCCCGGTATGGAGATCAAGCCGCTGGTCGCGGAGCTCAAGGACCGCATGGAGGAGGAGCTCGACTACCGCGACGAGGCCGCGTACCAGCGCGAGTTCGCCGCGTTCTACGAGGACGACCCGGACGTGAAGATCCCCCGCGTGGTCGGTTCGGCCCCCAAGGCCGTCATCACGGAGTGGGTACAGGGCCGCCCGCTGGCCTCGATCATCCGCGACGGCACCCGCGAGGAGCGCGACCACGCGGGCAACCAGCTGGCCCGCTTCCACTACTCTGCGCCGGACCGCGCGCACCTGCTGCACGCCGACCCGCACCCCGGCAACTTCGGGATCCTCGACGACGGCCGTCTGCTCGTCCTCGACTTCGGTGCGGTCGCCCGGATGCCCGACGGCATGCCCCCCGAGCTGGTCACGATGACCAAGTACGCGCTCGAGGGGCGCAGCGGCGACCTGATGGCCCTGATGCGCTCGGCCGGGTTCGTCCGCGACGGCGCCCGGATCGAGTCCGAGCAGATCCTCGGCTACCTCGCACCCTTCACCGAGCCGCTGGGGTCCGAGGAGTTCCACTTCAGCCGCCGATGGATCCAGAAGCAGGCCGAGCGGGTCGGTGATCTCCGTAGCCCGGAGGCGGCGATCGGCCGGTCGCTGAACCTGCCCCCGCGGTTCCTGCTGGTGCACCGGGTGACGATGGGGACCGTCGGCATCCTGTGCCAGCTCGACTCCCACGTGCGGCTGCGGGAGATCGTCGCCGAGTGGCAGCCGGAGATGTTCGAGCCGGACGCCCCGACCGGCTGACCTCCCTTCGCTACTCCGGTCCTGCGGGACGGGGGTGTCCTGTCGTCGCTTTGCTCTGCTCACCGATACGCAGCAGCGCAGGTCGGCGCCACTGGCGGGGTCTTCGGGGGCGTCGTGGGGTCAGGGGCGGACGCGGAGCCCGTCGAGTACCCGGTCGAGCGCGGCCCGCGCCGCGCCCCGGTCGCCCGCGCTCCCCGGTCCGGTCGTCCTCCCGCCACCCCGTCGTGGGTCCGACCCGCCGGTCGGCGGTTCCGCGCCGGCCCCGGGTCGCTGGCACCGGGCCGCTCCCGGTCGGCGCCGGCTCCGGGTCTCGCTCCCCATGGGCCGTGCCGGGCTCCGCGAGCCACATGGCGTGCTCGTTCATGGCTCCCGACAGCAGTCGGGCCAG
>NZ_WWFY01000080.1:0-3809 GCF_009864975.1 Pseudonocardia sp. SID8383 | reverse complement strand
CGCCGAGGACACCGCACGGCTCACGGCCCGCCTGGGCCGCGCGCGGGCCCACGGTGAGCGCAGCGTCGGCACCCCCGACCCCGGCGCGGTGTCGTTCGCGCTGGTCGTAAGCACGGCCGGGGAGCACCTGTGCTGATCGGGTCGAGCCTCAAGACCTACCTCGGCCACGCCCGCACCTGCGACTGGCTGCGGGCGGTCGCCGCGATCGCCGCCGGGCACCGGGCCGTCGCCTCCGGGGCGGCGACGCTGTTCGCGCTCCCCCAGTTCCCGTCCATCCCCGCGGCCGTGGAGATCGCCCGCCCCGCCGGGATCGCCGTCGGCGCCCAGGACGTGGCCGTGCACGACGACGGCCCGTGGACCGGGGAGGTCACCGCGCCCGTGCTGGTCGAGGTGGGCGCCACGCTGGCCGAGGTCGGGCACGCCGAGCGCCGGGCCCACTTCGGCGAGACCGACGACGTCGTCGCCGCGAAGACGCTCGCCGCACTGCGCAACGGCCTCACCCCGGTCCTGTGCGTCGGCGAGACCGACCGGTCCGGGGCGGGGCGGGCCGCCGACGCCGTGCGGGCCCAGGTCGACCACGCGCTGGCTCCGGCACTCGCGGCCGGGCACACGGGTCCGGTCATCGTCGCCTACGAGCCCGTCTGGGCGATCGGCGCCCCCGAACCGGCCCCGGCCGCGCACGTCAGCGCGGTCGGGTCGGCGTTGCGTGCGCACGTCGCGGGGCGCCCGGGCGCCGCGGTGATCTACGGTGGGAGTGCCGGGCCGGGCCTGCTGCCCCGCATCGCCGACGGCGTCGACGGCATGTTCCTGGGCCGCTTCGCCCACGACCCGCGCGCCGTCGCCGCGATCCTCGACGAGGTCGCCGACCTGGAGGGAGCCCGATGAGCGCCAGCACCCCGGGGCTGCGCGGCGGGATCGAGCGCCGCGGCCTGCGCGACCACGTCTACGAGCGCATCCTCGAGCTGCTGCTCTCCGGCGGGCTCGAGCCGGGCACGCGGCTGGGCATCGACACCATCGCGCGCGACCTCGACGTCTCCCCCACCCCGGTGCGCGAGGCCATGGTCCAGCTGGAGCGGACCGGCCTGGTGACCCGCGAGGCACTCAAGGGCTACCGGGTCGCGCCGCCGCTGGCCGCCGACCAGCTCGCCGAGCTCTTCGACGCCCGGCTGATGCTGGAGACCACTGCCGCGAGCATGGCCGCCCCCGCGACCCCGGCCATGCTCGCCGAGCTGCGGTCCGCGCACGCCCGCCACGCCGCGGCCGGCGAGCGCGTGGCCGCCGCACTCGCGCAGGGCCGGGTCGACCCGTCGCTGACCGCGGAGTACTTCGCCGCCGACACCGAGTTCCACGACGTCGTGCTCCACCACGCCCGCAACCGCTACCTCGTGCAGATGTCGGAGACCCTCGGCGCCCAGGTGCACCGGATGCGCCAGACCGCGCTGCAGGGGGTCCCCGACGTCGAGGAGGCGGTCGCGGAGCACGGCGGCGTCGTCGACGCGTTCGCCTCCGGCGGCGTGGACGAGCCGGTGGCCGCGCTGCGCCGCCACCTCGACAACGTGCGCGAGCGCTCGCTGCGCTTCGAGCGCGGGGCCTGACCCGCCCGTCCCGATCGACATCCCCCGAACGGTTGACCCCGCTCGTCAATCCTATAGGATCTATCCAAGATCGCATGTGCACCGAAGGAGCCGCCATGCCCACCACACCCCCGGTCCCCGCGCCGGAGGACTGGCCGATCGCCGTCTGCATGCACGGGTTCGCCCCCGTGGGACCCGACGGGGTCGCGCTGCACGACGCCCCCGCCGAGCGCTGGGACGACGTGTTCGCCCAGGTCGCCGCCCTCGGGTTCACCGAGCTGGAGATCGCCGACTCCCACATCCGGCCCGCCGACCTGGAGCCCTCGCGCCGCGAGGAGCTGCGCGCGATCGCGACGCAGCACGGCGTCGCGATGATCTCGGTGCACGTGCAGCGCCAGAGCGTGCTGCAGCCCGGCCGCGAACAGCGCAACCTCGACTACGCCCACCGCACCATCGACGCGGCCGCCGAGCTGGGCATGACGGTGTTCTCCACCGGCCTGCACCACCCGTTCTCCGAGGCGCAGAAGAAGGCGCTGTGGTTCTGGACCGCGCCCGGCTGGAAGGACCCCGACGACGCCGCGACCCGGGCCACCGCCGTCGCGCGGCTGCGCGAGCTCGGCGAGCACGCGGCGTCGGTCGGCCTGCCGATGGCGCTGGAGATGTACGAGGACACCTACCTCGGCACCGCCGACTCCGCCGTGGCGCTGGTGCACGAGATCGGGCTCGACAACGTCGGGCTCAACCCCGACATCGGCAACCTCGTCCGGCTGCACCGCCCCATCGAGGACTGGCGCGAGATGCACGCCAGGACGCTGCCGTACGCGAAGTACTGGCACGTGAAGAACTACACCCGCGACGAGGCCGGCGACGGCTCGTGGTTCAGCTCCACGCCGACCTCGATGGAGCTCGGGCTCATCAACTACCGCCAGGTCGTGCGCGACGCCGTCGAGCTCGGCTTCCGCGGGCCGTTCCTGATGGAGCAGTACGGCGGCGACTCGCTCGGCGTCTGCGCCACCAACCGCGACTACCTGCGCGGCCTGCTCGCCACCATCCGGAAGGACCGTTCATGACTCTCGAGGGACGCACCGTCGCGGTGATCGGCAGCGGCTACATGGGCGGCGGGATCGCCCAGGTCCTGGCCCTGGCCGGGGCCGAGGTCCGCATCGCCGACGTCGACGCCGACACCACCCGCGCCAACCTCGACCGGCTCGTCGCGGAGGCCCGCGCCTTCGCCGCCCAGGACCTGTTCCCCGCCCACGCCCCCGACACGATCGCCGGGCGCGTGCACGCCGCGGAGTCGTTCGAGGCCGCCGTCGAGGGCGCCGACTTCGTCGAGGAGGCGGTGCCGGAGAAGATCGGGATCAAGCACGAGGTGCTGCGCCGGGTCTCGGCCGCCGCCGCGCCGGACACCGTCATCGGGTCCAACACCTCCACCATCCTCATCGGGCGGATCGCCGAGGCCGTCGCGCGGCCGGAGCGGTTCCTGGGCGTGCACTTCTCCAACCCCGCGCCGTTCATCCCCGGCGTCGAGGTCATCGCGCACGCCGGCACCGACCCGGCGATCCTGCCCGGCGTCGAGGAGCTGGTGCGCGCGGTCGGCAAGCAGCCCGCGCGCATCTCCGACGCCGACGGCTTCGTCCTCAACCGTCTGCAGTACGCGCTGTTCTCCGAGGCGTCCCAGCTCGTCGACGAGGGCGTCGCGAGCGCGGAGGACGTCGACACGATCGTCCGGACCACCTTCGGGTTCCGGCTGCCGTTCTTCGGCCCGTTCGCGATCGCCGACATGGCGGGCCTGGACGTCTACCGGTTCTGCTTCGAGTCGCTGCAGGGCCGCTGGCCCGAGCGCTTCGCCACCCCGCGGGCGCTGGCCGAGCACGTCGAGAACGGCCGGCTGGGCACCAAGTCCGGCGGCGGGTTCCTCGACGTCCCCGCCGAGCGGGTGCCCGAGCTCGTCGCGTACCGCAACAAGGCCTACGCGCGGATGGCGCAGCTGATCGACGAGCTGGGCCCGGCCCCGCTCGGGAAGGAGGGCGACCGATGACCGGGTTCCCCGCCGAACGGACCGTGATCCTCACCGGGGCGGGCTCGCCGCGCGGGATCGGGCGCTATGCGGCCGACCACCTCGCCGCGGCCGGCTGGCACGTCGGGCTGATCGACATCGACGGCGACGCGGCCGCGGCGACCGCCGCCGGGATCGCCGAGCGGCACGGGGTGTGCGCCGCGGGCGTCGGCGCC
>NZ_WWFY01000794.1:0-2101 GCF_009864975.1 Pseudonocardia sp. SID8383 | reverse complement strand
GCGGCGGGACGGCCCTCCCAGCGGTACACGGTGGACACGATGCCGGTGGCGACGCAGATGCGGTAGTGCCCGTCGGCGTCGGCGCGGGTGCGGCCGACCTCGTCGCCGGTGACGTCGAGGACGGTCAGCACGGCGCCGCCCGCCGGGGCGCCGTCGGCCCGCACGAACCCGTGCAGCACCGGACCGGTCGGCGGGGCCGGGGTGGTGGCCGGGGCACCGGCCGCGGGGTCGGCGGGCTTCTCGATGTCGAGGGTGTCGCGCAGCGGGACCTCGCGCAGGGCCAGGATCGCCAGCAGGGCCAGGAAGGCCAGCGGCGCGGCCACCAGGAAGATCATCGAGGTGGCGTGGCCGTAGGACTCCATGACGATCGAGCGGACCGGCTCGGGCAGGTCGGCCAGGTGCGGCACCTGCCCGCCGCCGACGGCCGCCCCGCCGTCGACACCGGCGTCGGCCAGCCCGGCCGCGGTCCGGGACCCGACCACGGAGGCGAGCAGCGCGCCCAGCCCCGCGACGCCGGCCGAGCCGCCGAGCGAGCGGAAGAACGTCACCGTGGAGCTCGCGGCGCCCATGTGCCGCAGCGCGACGGTGTTCTGCACGGCGAGCACCAGGTTCTGCTGCGTGGTGCCGACGCCGATGCCGACCAGTGCCATCGCGACCGCGACCAGCCAGTACGGCGCGGTGGAGGAGATGACCGCCGCCCCGAGCGACAGACCCGCGGTCAGCGAGACCGCGCCGCCGACGAGGTAGCGCTTCCAGACGCCGGTGCGGGTGATCAGCTGGCCGGCCACGTTCGACGCGCCGAACATGCCGACGATCATCGGCAGGGTGAGCAGCCCGGCCTCGGTGGCACTGGCGCCCCGGGCGAGCTGGAAGTACTGGGACAGGAAGATGGTGGAGCCGAACATCGCGACGCCGACGAACAGGCTCGCGACGGTGGCGAGCACGACGGTGCGGTCGCGGAACAGGAACGGCGGCACGACCGGGTCCTTGGCCCGTCGCTCGACGACGATCGCGCCCACCAGCAGCACCAGGCCGGCGCCGATCAGGCCGAACGAGGTCGGTGAGGCCCAGCCGAACTGCTTGCCGGCCAGCGAGGTCCACAGCAGCAGCGCCGACACCGCGGCGGCGATGAGGGTGGCGCCCAGGTAGTCGATGCTGGGGCGCTCGCCGTCGGCGCGGACGGGGGTGGGCACGTTCAGGGTGCGCTGCAGCACGAGCAGTGAGAGTGCGGCCAGCGGGACGCCGACGAAGAAGCACCAGCGCCAGCCCAGCGGCGAGTCGACGATGATGCCGCCGAGCAGCGGACCGCCGACGACGGCGATCGACATGATCCCCGAGAGGTAGCCCATGTAGCGGCCGCGCTCGCGCGGGGTGATGATCGCCGCGATCACGACCTGGGTCAGCGCCTGCAGCCCGCCCATGCCGAGGCCCTGCAGGACCCGGAAGCCGATGAGCTGCCCCGTGGAGACCGCCAGCCCGCAGAGCAGCGAGCCGATCAGGAAGATCCCGATCGCGGCCTGGACCAGCAGCTTCTTGGAGTAGAGGTCGGCGAGCTTGCCCCAGATCGGGGTCGAGGCCGTCATCGCCAGCAGTGACGCCGAGACCACCCACGTGTACTCGGCCTGGGTCCCGCCGAGGTCGCCCAGGATCCGGGGCAGCGCGTTCGACACGATCGTGCTGGACAGCACGCCGACGAACAGCGCCATCAGCAGGCCGGTCAGGGGGAGCAGTACGTCGCGGCGGTGGGCCGCGGCCTCCTCGGGGGTGCGCACGGGGCGGGTAGTTGACGTCACGCAACGAGTCTGGCCCAAAGATGCAGCCTGTGCAACTTTGCCGAACGTGCGTCGGCGCACACCGTGCACCGATGCGGCGCGGCGGCCGGCTCAGCCGCGGCGGGGGAGCACGACAGTGACGGTGCTGCCCCGGTCCGGCGCGCTGCGGACCTCCAGGGTCCCGCCGGCGTCGGCCACCGCGCGGCGGACGAGCAGCAGCCCGATGTGGCCGGGTGCCGGGCCGCGGCCGGGGTCGAAACCGGTGCCGTCGTCGGTCACGGTGAGCCAGGCCCGGGCGGCCGCGACGTGCAGGCCGACCTCGACGGTGC
>NZ_WWFY01000793.1:0-2556 GCF_009864975.1 Pseudonocardia sp. SID8383 | reverse complement strand
CGCGGGGGAGTCGCTGCTGTTCCCGGCGGCGGTGCGCGAGCTCGTGGCCGGGTTCGCCACCGACGACGGCGACCGGCTCGCCGCCGCCGGGCTGACCGCGCGCGAGGGCGGCGTGCTGCGACTGATGGCGCGCGGGCTGTCCGACGCCGAGATCGCCGGGGAGCTGGCGCTCGACGTGGGCACGGTGACGACCGACGTCGCCGCGGTGCTGGCCAAGACCGGGTCGCGGGGCCGGACCCAGGCCGTCGTCGCCGCCTACTCCTCGGGGTTCGTCGACCCCAGGTTCCCGGTCAGGTAGCGCTGCACGGTCGGCCCGACCGCGGCGACGACGTCCTCGCGCGGCGCCGAGGCCAGCGGCTCCAGCCGCACCACGTAGCGCATCATGCCGAGCCCGATCAGCTGGGAGCCGACGAGCGCGCCCCGCTCGTCGGGCCGGTCGGGGGAGTGCGCCCGGGTGACCGGGCGCAGGATCGCGCCGCCGACGAACTCACGCAGCATCCGGGCCGCGATGTCGTGACCCGCGACGCTGCGCAGCACCGCCGCCATCGGGGCGCCGCCGCCGGTGTCCCAGACCGTCAGGAACCCCCGCACGATCCGCTCGCCGACCCGGTCGGCGGGGCCGTCCAGCACCATCCGCCGGATCCGTCCGGGGTCGACCGGCAGGTCCAGCGCGGCGAGGAACAGCTTCTCCTTGCCGCCGAACCAGTGGTTCACCATGGCCGGGTCCACCCCGGCCCGATCGGCGATCCGGCGGACCGTGGCGCCGTCGAAGCCGCGGTCGGCGAACTCGGCGCGGGCGGCCGCGAGCAGCCCGGCGCGGGTGTCCGCGCCGCCGGACCGGCGGCCACGACGCCGTGGCGACGCTCCCGGGTCCGGGGGTGCGGTGGCGCTCGGATCGGTCATGCGCCCCATCCTCACCCGCGCGAGGGCGGCCGTCACTGCTCGGGGACAATGAGTCGCATGACCCAGCGGACCCAGAACGCATCCGGTGGCGCGACGACGACCGGGGCCCCCGCCCCCGCGGCTCCCGCGGCCGCCGCCCTGGGCGCGGTGAGCCCCACCCGTGAGGAGTTCCGGGAGCTGGCGCGCGCGCACCGGGTCATCCCGGTGACCCGGCGGCTGCTGGCCGACGACGAGACCCCGGTCGGGGTCTACCGCAAGCTCGCGGGCGGGACCGCGGGCACGTTCCTGCTGGAGTCCGCCGAGAACGGCCGGTCCTGGTCGCGGTGGTCGTTCGTCGGGGCTCGCAGCGCCGCCGCGCTCACCGCCGTCGACGGCGAGCTGGTCTGGACCGGGGAGGTGCCCGACGGCCTGCCCACCACCGGCGACCCGCTCGACGCGCTGCGCACCGTGGTCACCGAGCTGCACTCCGAGCCGCTGCCCGGGCTCCCGCCGCTGACCGGCGGCATGGTCGGCTACCTCGGCTACGACATCGTCCGCCGCGTCGAGCGCATCGCGGACCCGGACGACCCCGCCGTCGACGACCTGGCGCTGCCCGAGCTGGTCATGCTGCTGGCCACCGACCTGGCCGCGCTCGACCACCACGAGGGCACCGTCACCCTGATCGCGAACGCGATCAACTGGGACGCCACCGACGAGCGCGTCGACCAGGCCTACGACGACGCCGTCGCCCGGCTGGACCGGATGACCGGCGAGCTCGCCGTGCCCGCGCCCAGCTCGGTCGCGGTGTACACCCCGACCCGCCCGGAGTTCCTCCGCCGGCGCACCCCCGAGCAGCACCACGCCGCGATCGAGGACGCCAAGGAGCAGATCCGCGCCGGCGAGGCGTTCCAGATCGTGCTCTCGCAGCGCTTCGAGATGGAGTGCGACGCCGACCCGCTCGAGGTCTACCGGATCCTGCGCACCACGAACCCGAGTCCGTACATGTACCTGCTGCGTCTCGACGACGCGGCGGGCGGGCCGCCGTTCTCCATCGTCGGGTCCAGCCCGGAGGCGCTGGTCAGCGTGCTCGACGGGCGTGCCACCACGCACCCCATCGCGGGCACCCGCTGGCGCGGCGCGACCGACGAGGAGGACCAGCTCCTGGAGAAGGAGCTGCGCGGCGACGAGAAGGAGCGCGCCGAACACCTGATGCTCGTCGACCTCGGCCGCAACGACCTCGGCCGGGTGTGCGAGCCCGGCACGGTGACCGTGCGGAACTTCTTCGAGATCGAGCGCTACAGCCACGTCATGCACCTGGTGTCGACGGTGACCGGGCTGCTGCGCGGCGACCGCACCGCGTTCGACGCCGTCGTCGCCTGCTTCCCGGCCGGCACCCTGTCCGGGGCGCCGAAGGTGCGGGCCATGCAGGTCATCGACCGGCTGGAGCCGACCCGGCGCGGTCAGTACGGCGGCATCGTCGGCTACCTCGACTTCGCGGGCAACGCCGACACCGCGATCGCCATCCGCACCGCGATGATCCGCAACCGGACCGCGTACGTGCAGGCGGGCGGTGGGATCGTCGCCGACTCCGACCCGGCCGCGGAGGACATGGAGTGCCTGAACAAGGCCCGGGCGGTGCTCTCGGCCGTCGCCGCGGCCGGGTCCATGTCACCC
>NZ_WWFY01000792.1:0-2767 GCF_009864975.1 Pseudonocardia sp. SID8383 | reverse complement strand
CCGCCGGTCGGTGCGCCGGTGCGGGATCGCCCGGGCCAGCGCCGCGACGGTGTGGTCGGCGGGGTCCGGGGCCGCCCCGGTGAGCCGGACCGTCGCCAGGTGGTTCCGGTCCCCGGTCGGGAACCGGACGACCTCGTGGCCCGCCCCCAGCGCGGCGAGCGCGACGTGCAGGAAGCCCAGCGCGGACCCGCAGCTGACCAGCTGGTCGCGCCGGTCGGGGTCGGTGTAGGGCAGTCGTCGGTCGGGGTCGGCGTGCAGCTCCAGCCGGTCGGTCGTGACCCGCCAGCGCCACGGCTGGGTGTTGTGCACCGAGGGCGCGCGCACCGCCGCCGCGAGCGCACGCCGCAACACCTCCGGCCCGTCCGGCGACGCCGTCACCGCGACACCGCCGCGGCGGCGGGCCCGACCGCCCTCTCCCGCCCGCCGTGTGTCCGGGCGGTGTGCAGCCGCACCGGGAGCTCCAGATCCGACGCCGGCACCGGGTGGGGGTGCCCGTCCCCGGCGGGCGCGGCGTCGACCATCCACAGCGGACGGACCCGCAGCACGGTCGCGTGCCGGTGCAGGAACCGGCTCGCGGCGGCGCGGGCCCACGGCCTGCCCCACGCCCCGACGAGCACGACCCCGGCGACCCCGGCGAGCGTGTCCGCGTCGCCCGCCCGGACGAGGAGTGGTCGCAGCCCTTGCCCCGCCAGCTCGCCACCGATCGCGGCCGCGGTGTCCAGCGACCGACGGTCGGCACCGGCCAGCGCGACCATCACCGTGAACTGTTCGCGCACCCCGGCCTCGACCATGGTGACCTCCTCCGCCGTCCCCGATCCGATGCTCCGCCGGGCGCCCGGTGCAGGGCAGGGCCGGGCGGCACGCCCGGCCCTGCCGAAGGTCCCGCACTACGACTTCGGTCGGAGGCCGTGGCCGTTCGATCGATGTGCGGAGCCGGACGGCGTTCCTACCGTCCGTCCCGACCGCGACGAGGGGACGGGAACGATGCGAGGACGACGGAGCCTCCTACGGGCGACGGTGCCGGCGCTGCTGGCCGGGCTGACCGGTGCGGCGGTCGCCGCACCCGCGGGGGCGGGGGAACCCGCGCGGCGGGGCCGGAGTGGGGCCCCTGCCCCGCGGACGTGGTGGCGCCGCTGGTGGCGCTGCAGTGCACGCGGATCCCGGTGCCGCTGGATCACGGCAGCCCCGACGGCGCGCAGATCACGATCACGGTGTCGCGGCTGGCGAGCACGAAGCCGGAGAAGCGCCGCGGGATCCTGATCCTGAACCCCGGGGGTCCGGGCGGGTCCGGGCTGGCGTTCGCGAACGACCTGGTGAAGCGCGGTCTGCCGGCGAGCGTGCAGGACAGCTACGACATCATCGGGTTCGACACCCGCGGGGTCGGCCACTCGGACCCGGTGAGCTGCGGATTCACCACCGACCAGGACTACATCGGCAACATCCCGCCGTACGCCGCCGACGACGCGGCGGTCCTGCGGACGGCCGAGGTCGCGCGGGAGGTGGCGCAGCGGTGCGCGGCGAACGACCGCAACGGGCACCTGCGGCACGTCACGACCGCCAACGTCGCCCGGGACATGGACCGCATCCGGGCCGCGCTCGGCGAGGGGAAGGCGAGCTTCCTCGGCTTCTCCTACGGGTCGGCGCTCGGGGCGGCCTACGCCTCCCTGTTCCCCGACCGCTCCGACCGCGTCGTACTCGACAGCAACGTCGGTGACACCCACCTCGACCCCGACGGCATCCGCCGCTACGCACTCGGCGCCGAGGAGACCTTCGGGGACTTCGCCCGCTGGGCCGCCGACCGGCACGGCACCTACGGGCTGGGCGCCACCCCGGAGGAGGTGCGGCAGACCTATCTCCGGCTCGCCGCGCGGCTCGACGACCGGCCGTCGGGCGGGGTCGACGGACGGGTGTTCCGGGCGGCCACCTTCGTCGGTCTGTACGGCCCGACCCTCTACGGCAGCACCGCCGCGGCCTGGCAGTCGTTGCTGTCCGGCGACGCGCCGCCCGCCCCGGCGCCGCCCCCGGGCCCGTCGCCGCAGGACAACGCGTACTCGGCGTTCCTCGCCACCACCTGCAACGACGTCGCCTGGCCGCGGGACGTCGCGGTCTACCAGCGGGCGGTGGCGCAGGACCGCGAGCGGTTCCCCGTGTACGGCGCGGCGAGCGCGAACGTGCTGCCCTGCGCCTTCTGGCCGTACGAGCCCGCCGAGCCGCCGGTCGCTGTGCTCGACGAGGGCCCGGCGAACGTGCTGGTCGTGCAGAACCGCCACGACCCGGTGACCCCGCTGCGCGGCGGTGAGCTCCTCCGGGAGAAGTTCGGCGACCGGGCCCGGCTCGTCGTCGAGAACGGGAGCGGCCACGGCGTCTACGCCGGCGTCGGGGACACCCCGTGCGCGCTGGGGGTCACGACGTCGTACCTGGTGGACGGGACACTCCCGCCCGACGACGTGGTCTGCCGCTGCCCCGCTCGCGGCGGCTCGTCAGGCAGCTGTGTGCCGGGCCGACGGGCCCTCACCCCAGGAGCGTGAGCAGCCCGGAGAGCTCCAGCGCGTGCCGCGCCGGGCCCGGCGGCACCTCGACCCGCAGCCGGTGCCCGCGGGCGCCCGCCCGGTCGGCGGCCTCGGCGAGCAGGGCGGCGCCGTTGCTCGCGACGTAGGTCGGTCCGTCGAGGACGAGGAGCACCGGCCCGGCGGCGACCAGCTCCAGGAGCCGGTCGCGGATCTCAGCAGCCCCGGCGAGGTCGAGGTCGCCGGCCAGGGTGAGGCGG
>NZ_WWFY01000791.1:0-3206 GCF_009864975.1 Pseudonocardia sp. SID8383 | reverse complement strand
GCCGTCGGCCCGGACGTCCTCGGCGAGGCCCTGGCCCGGTGACGACCACCCGCACCGCCCCCGCCGGCCACGTGGCGGACGGGGCCGCGGACGAGCAGCACCCGGCCGCCCGCGTCCGGGACCTGCGCAAGGTGTTCGGGCGGGTCACCGCCGTCGACGGCGTGGACCTCGACGTCCCGGCCGGGTCGGTGTTCGGGATGCTCGGCCCCAACGGCTCGGGCAAGACGACGCTGATCCGGATGCTGCTCGGGCTGACCACGCCGACCTCGGGCAGCGTCGAGCTGCTCGGGCTCCCGGTACCGGGTGGGCTCGCCACGACGCTCCCCGACGTGGGCGCGCTGGTCGAGGGGCCGGGGTTCCACCCGTTCCTGTCCGGGCGGGAGAACCTGCGCCGGGTCGCGGCGACCGAGCCGCGGCTCGCGCCGGGCGAGGTGCGGCCCGCGGTGGAGGCGGCACTGGAGCGGGTCGGGCTGGCCGCGGCCGCCGGGCGCCGGTTCCGCGGCTACTCCCTCGGGATGAAGCAGCGCCTCGGGCTGGCCGCGGCGCTGCTCGTCCCGCGGCGGCTCGTCGTGCTCGACGAACCCACCAACGGCCTCGACCCGGCAGGGACACGGGAGATCCGGACGATCGTCGCCGAGCTGCGGGCGGGCGGGGCGACGGTGCTGCTGTCGTCGCACCTGCTGCCGGAGGTCGAGGCGGTGTGCACGCACGTGGCCGTGCTCAAGCAGGGGACGCTGCTCGCGACGGGACCGCTGGACCGGCTGCTCGGCGCCGCCGACGGCGACTGGGAGATCGCGACCACCGACCCGGCGACGGCGCTGCGGGAGCTCGGGGCCGCGGGCGCCGACGCCCGGGCCGAGGGCGCGGCCGTCGTCCTGGCCGCCGACGCCGACGGGCCGCGGCTGTTCGCCGGCCTCGTCGGGGCCGGAGTGTCGGTGCACGGGCTGGTTCGGCGCCGCACCGGCCTGGAGGAGCTGTTCACCCGGATCACCGAGGGCGACGCGTGAGCGCCCCGCCCCGGCCGGTGTCGTGGCGTCGGCTGCTCGGTGCCGAGCTGCGCTGGGTGCTGCGCAGGCCCCGGACCTGGGTGATGGTCGCGCTGCTCGGGGCGGTGCCGGTCCTGATGGCGGTCGGGCTCGTGCTGGCCGACGGGCCGCGCCGTGGCCTGCTCTCGGAGGCCGTCGGCAACGGGCTGACCCTGCCCGTCGCGGCGCTGACCCTGCTGATGGCGCTGCTGCTGCCGCTGGTGGTCACCGTCGCGGCGGCGGACGCGATCGCCGGGGAGGCCCAGCACGGCACCCTGCGCGGGCTGCTGCTGGCTCCGGTGGGGCGGCTGCGGCTGGTCGCGATGAAGGCGTTCGGGGTGCTGGTGGTGGCCGCGGTCGCGGTCGCGGTGGTCTGCGTGGTCGGGCTGGTGGCGGGGTGGGCGCTGATCGGGCCCCCCGCGGTCGTCGGCGACGGCGGCGCGCTGCTGACGATGTCCGGCTCGGTGCTGGACCTGACGTCAGCGGCCGGCCGGATCGCCCTGGCCGCGCTGTGGACGCTGGGTCAGCTCGCCGCGGTCGGCGCGGTGGCGCTGGCGGTGTCGTCGTTCACCGAGCACCCGCTGGTGGTGCTGTCCTCGGTGCTCGGCGGGATCATCCTGTCCGGGGTGCTCGGCGCGATCCCCGCCCTGGAGCCGATCCGCCCGTTCCTGCTCACCGACGGCTGGGCCGCCGGGGTCGACGTGCTGCGCGACCCGCTGCCGACCGCCGGGCTCGTGTCGAGCACCGGGCTCGCGGCGGGCTGGTTCGCCGCCGCCGCGGTCGTGCTCGTGTCCCGGATGCTCCGCCGCGACGCGTGAGGGCATGATCGGGCCCGTCAGCAGCGGCGAGCGACGAGGAGGACACATGCGTGCGGTACGGGTGAGCGAGCCCGGCGGGTCCGAGGTGCTGGAGGTGGTCGACACCGACGCCCCGGTCCCGGGTCCGGGCGAGGTGCTGGTGGAGGTCGCCGCGGCCGGGGTGAACTTCATCGACACCTACCAGCGCGAGGGCATCTACCCGATGGAGACGCCGTACGTCGCCGGACTGGAGGGTGCGGGCCGGGTCACCGCGCTGGGCGCGGACGTCGACGGTGTCGCGGTCGGGGACCGCATCGCCTGGGCCAACACCCTGGGCAGCTACGCCGAGCAGGTCGCCGTGCCCTGGGCGAAGGCCGTCCCGGTGCCCGAGGGCGTCGCCGACGACGTCGCGGTCGGTGCGGCGCTGCAGGGCATGACCGCCCACTTCCTGGTCAACGACTGCTTCCCGCTGCACGGCGGGGAGACGATCCTGCTGCACGCCGCCGCCGGTGGGGTCGGGCTGCTGCTCACCCAGCTGGCCGTCGCGAAGGGCGCCCGGGTGATCGCGACGACGTCGACGCCGGAGAAGGCCGAGCTGGCCCGCGGCGCCGGCGCCGCCGAGGTGATCGACTACACCGCCGTCGACGACCTCGCCGCCGCCGTCCGCGACCTCACCGGCGGCGCGGGAGTACACGCCGCGTTCGACTCGGTCGGGCGCAGCACCTTCGACGCGAGCCTCGCCTCGGTGCGCCCCCGCGGCACGCTCGTGCTCTACGGCGCCGCGTCCGGCCCGGTCGAGCCGTTCGACCCGCAGCGGCTCAACGCGGCCGGGTCGCTGTACCTGACCCGCCCGAAGCTGTTCGACTACGTCGCCACCACCGACGAGCTGCGCACCCGCGCCGCCGCCGTCTACGGCGACGTCGCCGCGGGCCGCCTCGACGTGCGGATCGGGCACCGCTACGACCTGGCGGACGCCCGCACCGCACACGACGACCTGCAGGGCCGCCGCACCACCGGCAAGGTGCTGCTCGTCCCCTGACGGGTCCGGAACGGGGTCGGTCCGCCGCGCGGTGTGCGGTAGAACCGACGGCGTGACCGACACCCCCTTCCACGACCTCGACGCCTACGTCGCGCTCCCCCGCCTCGGCGGGCTCGCCCTGTCCCCCGACGGCACGCGGCTGGTCACCGGGGTCGCCGAGCTCGACGCCGACGGCACCCGCTACCGGACCGCGCTGTGGGAGGTCGACCCCGCGGGCGAGGCCCCGGCGCGGCGGCTGACCCGGGGCGCGGCCGGCGAGTCCGGGCCGGTCTTCACCCCCGACGGTGACCTGCTGTTCCGGTCGGCCCGGCCGGACCCGGACACGGCGGGCGAGGCCGAGCCGCC
>NZ_WWFY01000790.1:0-3637 GCF_009864975.1 Pseudonocardia sp. SID8383 | reverse complement strand
TGACCGTCGGCACCACCGGCCCGGGCGCCGCGGTGACCCGGCCGGTCCCGCTGACCGTCGGCGGGGCCCCCGTGGCCGACATCCCGGCGGGTGCCGAGACGCTGACCGATCCCGCACCGGTCGCCGCCGCGGTGGGCGCGCCGCTGACGGTGAGCCTGTTCCTGGCCGAGGTGCCGCGCACGATCGGCTCGCACCCGGTCGCGATGCGCACCGCGTGGCTGTCCGGGCCGGGGGACCGCACCGCGGCCCCGGACGCGGCGGGCTTCGACACGACCCTGCAGTCCTGGCCGGTGCTGACCGGTCTGGAGGTCCTGGCGGCCCGCCCGGACGGCGCCGTCCTCGTGATCGGGGACTCCCTCGTCGACGGCGTGGGCTCCACCCCCGGCGGCGACGACCGCTTCCCCGATCAGCTCGCCGCCCGGCTGTCCGCGGCGGGCGGCGACCGGCCGATGACCGTGCTGAACGCGGGACTGTCGCGCAACCAGCTGCTGCAGGACGATCCGCCGGCCGGCGGTGACGCGCCGTCGACCCGCTGGGACGACGACGTGGCCGCCGTTCCCGGCGTGCGCGACGTGGTGCTGCTCGTCGGCACCAACGACCTCGCCGCCGGCGCGGCCGCCGGTGACCTCGTCGCCGGGCTGCAGGGCTTCGCCCAGCGGGCCCGCGCCGCGGGGCTGCGCGTGTTCCTCACCACCATCCCGCCGTCGGCCAGCGGCGGCCGCGCCACCCCGACGGCCGTCGCGGCCCGGGACGAGGTGAACGGCTGGCTCCGTTCGGACGGTCGTCGCTGGGCCGACGGGGTGATCGACGCGGCCGCCGCACTGGGCGACCCGGGTGACCCGCACCGGCTCCGTCCGGATCTGGACTCCGGCGACGGGCTCCACCCGTCGCCCGCCGGGTACCGGGCGCTGGCGGCATCCGTGCCGGTCGGGGAGCTGTCCGGCAGCCCCTGCCGGGTCTCGCCGGATCGCTGAGCCGCACCCGTCCCGCACAGCGCTGGGTGATCGGCCGTCACCCGGGAAGGGGCGTGCGGGGTCCCCGCACGATGGGTAACGTCTTGGTCACGGCCACAGCACGTGGCGGTACCGACGGACACCGGCACGCGGCGCGTCCCACGGACGGGCCCGGAGCAGGTCCTGGCGGCCTACGGGGAGGCCTCGTGACCATCGGCGCGAAGCGCGGCATCGACGACGACACCAGTTCCATTCCGGCGCCGCGGAACGCGGCCGACGCCTTCAAGGTCTCCGACGACCAGGTGCAGCGCGCCCGGCTCGTCGTCGCCCGGAACTCGGACGACTCCGAGGATCTGCGGGAGCTGCTCGACATGCTGGGGCTGATCTCCGGCAACCCGGAACAGCCGCCACCCGTGGCTCGCTGACCTGCGGCGACGCCGGAATCGGGGGGTGGTTGCAGGGCCCCTCGGAGCGGTGTCGTAAGGTTTACTCACTCCCAACGGACAGCCGTTGAGGGAAGGTCGAGGCCCTCGGGCCTGGTCCCAGCCCCCATCGTCTAGCGGCCTAGGACTCCGCCCTTTCAAGGCGGCAGCGCGGGTTCGAATCCCGTTGGGGGTACCGCGAGACACATCGGATACGATGCGTTTCGCGAGAGCAAGGCCCAGTGGCGCAGTTGGTTAGCGCGTCGCCCTGTCACGGCGAAGGTCGCGGGTTCGAGTCCCGTCTGGGTCGCTCCACTCTCTGGATCTCCGGTTCACCGGAGGCCGGGGCCAGGTAGCTCAGTTGGTACGAGCGTCCGCCTGAAAAGCGGAAGGTCGGCGGTTCGACCCCGCCCCTGGCCACAGTCCTGATCCCCCGCAGAGCCGGTCGGTAGCCACCGACCGGCTCTCGTGCGTTTCGGGGTCGGTTCGGTCACGATCGGCCGATGAGCTCCCACCCGCACGACATCACCGTCCCCGGCCCGCCCCGGCTGGAGGAGATCTCCGACGGGCTCTTCGCCTACGTCCAGCCGGACGGCACCTGGTGGATCAACAACGCGGGCCTGCTCGTCGGGCCGCAGGGGGCCGTCGCCGTCGACTCCTGCTCCACCGAGCGCCGGACCCGGGCCTTCGCGGCCGCGATCGGCGAGGTCACCGACCGGCCGGTCCGCACGCTGGTCAACACCCACCACCACGGCGACCACACGTGGGGCAACGCCCTGTTCTCCGGCGCGACGGTCGTCGCACACGAGCGGGCACGCGCGGAGATGATCGCCTTCGGCCCGCCCCGGGACCTGCCGTTCTGGGACCACGGCGACTGGGGCTCGCTCCCGCTGGACCCGCCGTTCCTCACCTTCACCGACCGCGTCGCGCTGCACCTGGGGGACCTGAGGGCCGACGTCCTCCACGTCGGGACGCCCGCCCACACCACCAACGACGTCCTCGTGCACGTACCCGACCGGTCGGTCCTCTACTGCGGGGACCTGGTCTTCCACGGCGGCACGCCGTTCCTGCTGATGGGCTCGGTGACCGGCGCGATCGACGTCCTGGAGCAGGTGGTGCTCCCGCTCGGGGTCGCGACGACGGTGCCCGGCCACGGGCCGGTGTTCCAGGGCGACGGGCCGGTCCGGGACACGATCGACTACCTGCGGTTCGTCCTCGACCTGGCCGAGCGCGCCCGCGACGCCGGTGTCCGCCCGCTGGAGGCCGCCCGCGACACCGACCTCGGCCGGTTCGGCGACTGGCCGGACGTCGAGCGCATCGTCGGGAACCTGCACCGCGCCTACGCCGAGCTCGACGGCGCCGAGCGCGGCGCCCCGATCGACACCATCGCCGCGCTCGCCGAGATGGTCGAGTACAACGGCGGGCGCCCGCTCACCTGCCTGGCGTGAGCACCGGTCGCCGCTCCCGCAGCGCGACGACGGCACCGGCCACCACCAGGACCGTCAGCGCCCCGGCCGCGGCGACGGTGAGCGCGTCCGGGGCGACGAGCGGCTGTCCGCGCAGGGCCTGCCAGGTCAGCAGGGCGAGCAGGCCGGTGTAGCCGTCGGCGGCCGTCGTCATCAGGTCGCGACGCACCCGTGGGTCGGCCGGCCGGGCCACCCGCCCTGCGGCCAGCTCGAACACGATCAGCAGCAGTGGCAGCAGCTGCAGCGCGTACATCCCGACGAAGTGCGGGACGCGCAGGTCACCGCCCAGCGTGCTCCACCCGACCAGCGGCAGGCCCGGGCCGCCGTCGGTGTGCGCCCCGGCGATCCCGCGGAAGTCGGCGAGCTGGTCCGGGCTCGGTGACGTCATCAGGAAGCCGAGCGCCATCCCGGCCAGCGCGAGCACCGCCCCGGCGCGGATCGCGACCGTGCGGGCGGGGTCGAGACGGACGGTGCCACGCGAGGATGTTCCGCATGTCGATACTGTAACTATCGGATATCTGAACTGTCCATATAGCTCCCGTGGAACCGTTCGCGGCCCGCGTCCGTTGTCCACCCGTGTCCGTGATCGTCGACCGAGCCCTGCGTACCGCCGTCACCGTGTTGCCGCGGCGGTGGCGGACCGACCGGCGCTCCGCCCTGGTCGGCCTGACCGCACTGCGTCCGCACCTCGGCGTCGCAGGACTGGGGGTCGCGGGTCTCCTGCGGCTCACCGGGCTGCGCCGCACCGCGACGGCGGTGGGCCTGGCCGGCGCCGCGGCCGCCGCTCCCGCGCTGC
>NZ_WWFY01000789.1:0-3712 GCF_009864975.1 Pseudonocardia sp. SID8383 | reverse complement strand
CGCTGGACCCGGCGGACCCGCCCGCCGAGCTGACCGGCCCCCTGCCCGGGCCGCCGTTCACCGACCTCGTGGCGCTGGCCCGTGCGCGCCGCCGGGGACTCGCCGTCGCCCGCCGGGTGCCGCGGGTGCCGGTCACTCGCGCCGACGTCGAGGTCGACGTCGACATGGAGAGCTTCGGCGAGTCCGGGGCCTACCTGTGGGGTGCGCTGCTGACGCTGCCCGGCGGTGCGCGTGACGGGGACCCGGAGCCCGGCTACCGGGCGTTCGCGACCTGGGACCCGCTGCCCACCCGCGACGAGGGGCGCTCGTTCGGGGAGTTCTGGACGTGGTTCGCGGGCCTGCGCGCCGCCACGCTCGCGTCCGGGCGCACGTTCGCCGCCTACTGCTACAACGAGCAGGCCGAGAACCGCTGGATGATCGCCTCGGCGCAGCGGTTCGCCGGGATGCCCGGGGTACCGACCGAGGCCGAGGTGCGCGCGTTCGTCGCGGACCCGTGCTGGGTGGACCTCTACGGCGTGGTCTCCACCTGGTTCCTGTGCTCGCAGGGCAAGGGGCTGAAGAAGATCGCTCCCGCCGCCGGGTTCTCCTGGCGGGACCCGGAGGCGGGTGGGGAGAACTCCATGCGCTGGTACCGCGACGCCGTCGCGCTCGACGGCGGCGAGCCCGACCCGGTCCAGCGGGAGCGGCTGCTGGGCTACAACACCGACGACGTGCTGGCCACCCACGCGCTGCGCGAGTGGATGTCCTCGGACCGGGTGCTGGAGGTCCCGCTGGTGAGCGAGCTGCGCGACCTCGCCTGAGGTCCGCGGGTCACACGCGGGCGTGTGAGGATCCGGGTCGTGGCACCTAGAGGACACGACCGGATCGGGCCGCACGGCGCGGTCAGCAGCACCCACCATCTCGGCACCGCCGCCGCGGCCACGGTGCTGGCGCGGGGCGGGAACGCCTTCGACGCCGCCGTCGCCTGCGGGTTCGTGCTGCAGGTGGTCGAGCCGCACCTGTGCGGGCCGGGAGGTGAGCTGCCCGCCGTGTTCGTCACCGCGGCCGACCCCGTCCCGCGGGTGCTGTGCGCCCAGGGCGTGGCACCGGCCGCCGCGACGGCCGACCGGCTGCGCGACCTGGGCCTCACGATCGTCCCCGGCACCGGCCTGCTCCCGGCGACGGTCCCCGGGGCCTGGGAGGGCTGGCTGACCCTGCTCCGCGATCACGGCACCTGGGAGCTCGCCGATGTCCTCGCACCGGCGCTCGGCTACGCCGCGGGCGGGTTCCCGCTGGTCCCGCGGGTGCCCGCGGCCATCGGCACGGTCGCCGACCACTTCCGCACGCACTGGCCGTCGTCGGCGGCGACCTGGCTGCCTGACGGTCGGGTCCCCGCCGCGGGCGAGCTGGTGCGGCTGCCCGTGCTGGCCGCGACCTGGCGCCGGCTGCTCGACGAGGCCGTCGGCCCGAGCCGGGAGGCGCGGATCGACGCCGCCCGCGACGCCTGGTACCGCGGGTTCGTCGCCGAGGAGATCGGCCGGTTCGCCGCGACCCCGGTCCGGGACGAGACCGGGCGCGACCACACCGGCCTGCTCACCGCCGACGACCTGGCCGGCTGGTCGGCGCACTACGAGGACGCGCTCGTCGCCGACGCCGGGACCGGCTGGTCGGTCGCGAAGTGCGGCCCGTGGTCGCAGGGACCGGTCCTGCTGCAGCAGCTGCGGCTGCTGGCGGGCCTGGACCTGGAGCTGCCCGGCGGTGTCGCGACCCTCGACACGGTGCACGCCGCCGCCGAGGCCGCGAAGCTCGCCTTCGCCGACCGGGAGGCCTGGTACGGCGACGGCGCGACCCCCGACCTGCTCGCCGACCTGCTCTCCGACGCCTATACCGACGACCGGCGGGGCCTGATCGGCCCGGCCTCGGACGGCGGGCTGCGACCCGGCGCGCCGGGCGGACGCACGCCGCGGATCGGGGACTACGCGGCGACCCCGGGCGCCGGGCGCGGCTCCGGGACGGAGGGGCCGGGCACCGGCGAGCCGACGGTGTCGCGGGACGGCGTCGCCCGCGGGGACACGGTGCACGTCGACGTCGTCGACGCCGCCGGGAACATGATCTCGGTGACGCCGTCGGGGGGCTGGCTGCAGTCGTCACCGACGATCCCGGCGCTGGGCTTCTGCCTCGGCACCCGCGGCCAGATGTTCTGGCTGGAGGAGGGGCTCGCGAGCACGCTGGCGCCCGGGCGGATGCCGCGCACGACGCTGTCGCCGTCGCTGGCGCTGCGCGACGGCGAGCCCGCGCTCGCCTTCGGGACGCCCGGTGGGGACCAGCAGGACCAGTGGCAGCTCGCCTTCCTGCTCGCACTGATGCACGGCGGGCTGGACCTGCAGGCCGCGATCGACGCGCCGACCTGGCACTCGACGGCGTTCCCCGCGTCCTTCGCGCCGCGCGGCTGGGAGCCGCACGGGCTCGTCGTCGAGTCGCGGCTCGGGGCCGGCACCCTCGCCGGTCTGACCCGTCGCGGGCACGTCGTGGAGGACGCGGGTGCCTGGGCCCTGGGCCGGATGTGCGCGGTCGGGACCGGGGTCGCCGTCCCGGGCGGCGGCGGGCGGGGGACGCTGCACGCCGCGGTCGACCCGCGGTCGGGGGTGGGCGCGGCGATCGCGCTGTAGACGCCGAACGCCCCGGCCCTCCCGTGACGGGGGAGCCGGGGCGTTCCACGTGGAACACGGACGGGTGGGTCAGCGGTGCGCCTCGCCCCGCAGACCCTGCTCGCCCTCCCGGACGTGCCGGCCGTTCTGCAGCCCGTTGCCGTCGACCGTCGGGGACGGGGCGCCGTTCCTGGACGCCTGCCCGTCGAGCGGGAGCGGGAACTCCACGTCGGAGTGGGTCACCCGGCCCGGCTCGAGGGCGACCACGTTCGCGACCGGGGCGTAGCCGCTGGTCGCGAGGGTGTAGCTGCCCGCGGGCAGGCCCTCGAACGCGAAGGTCCCGTCCGGGCCGGACAGCCGCGACCCGACGACGGCGCCCTCGGCGTCGATCAGCGTGGCCAGTGCGTGCGCCACCGGGTGCCCGTCGGGCGCCGCGGTGACCCGGCCGGTGAGCCGGGAGCGCTGCGGCAGCCGCAGGTCCTGGACCGCCGTGCCGGAGCCGGGCACCTCGACGCCGACCGCCACCGGGTCGACGCCCTCGCCGGCGGCGGTGAGCGTGTAGCGCCCGGCCGGGACGCCGTCGAGCGCCCAGCGGCCGCCCTCACCGGATCGGCCTGCCGCGGCGACGTCGCCGCCGTGGTCGATCAGCGAGACGGTGACCCCGGGCAGCGGGGTGCCCGCGGCGTCGAGCACGGTGCCGCGGATGCCGCTGCTGACCGACAGCCGCACGTCGTGGCGGACCGGCTCGGTGCCGACCGAGACGGTCGCGGCGTGCGGCGGCAGCGTCGACGAGGCCGCGACGACCAGGAAGCGTCCGGGCTGGTCGACGGCGATGCGGTAGTGGCCGTCGTCGTCGGTCGTGGTGCGACCGACCTGGTCGCCGGACAGCCGGGTGACGGTGACGACCGCCCCGGGGACCGGCGCGCCGGCGCCGCCCTGGACCCGTCCGGTGACGGCCGGGCCGTCGCCGCCCGTGGAGTGCAGGTGGTCCAGGCCCGCGGCCGCGGCGGCGTCACCGACGGTGCCGTTGTGCGGACGCGGCTGGGGCTTCGGCCGGGGCGCCGGGTGCGGCGGCTCCTGCCGGG
>NZ_WWFY01000788.1:0-4536 GCF_009864975.1 Pseudonocardia sp. SID8383 | reverse complement strand
CCTGCGGGCGCTGCACCGCGCGGTGCTCCGCGCCGCCGGGGTCCGGCTCGTCGTGCGCGGCGGGCCGCTCGCGCCCGCGGACGGGCGGGGCGCCCTGGTCGTGGCCGACCACACGTCGTGGATCGACATCCCGGCGCTCGGTGCGATCGGCCCGGTCACCATGCTCGCCAAGCGGGAGGTCCGGGACTGGCCGCTGATCGGCGCGCTCGCGGCCCGCATCGGGACCCTGTTCGTGCACCGCGAGGGCCTGTCCCGGCTCCCCGGCACCGTCGCGACCTGCGCCGACGCGCTGCGGGACGGCACGCTGGTCGGTGTCTTCCCCGAGGCGACGACGTGGTGCGGCGCGATCTCCGGGGACTACCGGCGGGCCCCGTTCCAGGCCGCGATCGACGCGGGTGCCCCGGTCCGGCCGGTCGCCGTCGCGATCACCACCCCGGACGGGCGGCCGACGACGGCCGCCGCGTTCGTCGGCGAGCAGACCCTCGGCGACACCGTCGGCCGGGTGCTGAGGCTGCCCGGCCTGGTCTGTGAGGTCACCGTGGGCGAGCTCGTCGAGCCGGGCCCGCACACCGACCGGCGCGCGCTGGCCGCCCGGGCCCGCGACCGGGTCCGTCACCCGCCACCGGTCACGACCGCCACGGCCGTGTGAGACGGACGGTCGTCCACGACGGGTTCGGCACGCACCGCTGTCACGACGGGGTCTACCCTGGAGGCCGATGACGTACCTGGACCACGCGGCGACCACACCGATGCTGCCCGCCGCCGTCGCCGCCATGAGCGACGCGCTCGGCCGCACCGGCAACGCGTCGTCGCTGCACTCGTCGGGCCGCCGCGCCCGGCGCGCGGTCGAGGAGGGGCGCGAGCGGATCGCCGAGGCGGTCGGCGCGCGCCCGTCCGAGGTCGTGTTCACGACCGGCGGCACCGAGAGCGACAACCTCGCGGTCAAGGGCCTGTTCTGGGCCCGCCGGGCCGCGGACCCGCGCCGCACCCGGGTGCTGGTCTCGGCCGTCGAGCACCACGCGGTCGTCGACGCGGCGGAGTGGCTGGCCACCCACGAGGGAGCCCGGCTGCGGATGCTCGAGGTCGACGCGACCGGCCGCGTCCACCCGGAGACGCTGCGCGCCGCGCTCGCCGAGGACCCGGACGGGAACGCCCTGGTCTCGGTCATGTGGGCCAACAACGAGGTCGGCACCGTCAACCCGGTGCGCGAGCTCGCCGCCGTGGCCCACGAGTTCGGGGTGCCGTTCCACACCGACGCCGTGCAGGCCGTCGGGATCCTCGACGTCGACTTCGCCGCGAGCGGCGCCGACGCCCTCACCCTCACCGGGCACAAGCTCGGCGGCCCCTACGGCGCGGGCGCGCTGCTGCTCGGCCGCGAGGTCACCTGCACCCCGCTGCTGCACGGCGGCGGCCAGGAGCGCGACGTCCGCTCCGGCACCCTGGACGTGCCGTCGCTGGCCGGGCTGGCGACGGCCGTCGTCGAGTCGGTGGCCGCCGCGCCGAGCCGCCGCGTGCACCTGGCCGGGCTGCGCGACGAGCTGGTCCGCGTCGTGCGCACCGAGGTGCCCGACGCGGTCCTGAACGGTGACACCACCGACTCCCGGGTCGACGGCGGTCCCGGCAGGCTGCCCGGCAACGCGCACCTGTCGTTCCCCGGCTGCGAGGGCGACAGCCTGCTCATGCTGCTCGACGCCCACGGCATCGACTGCTCGACCGGCTCGGCCTGCACCGCGGGCGTCGCCCAGCCCAGCCACGTGCTGCTGGCGATGGGCGCCGACGAGTGCACCGCCCGCGGGTCGCTGCGCTTCTCCCTGGGGCACACCAGCACCTCCGCCGACGTCGCCGCGGTCGCCGGGGCCATCGGGTCGGTCGTGGAGCGCGCCCGCAACGCGAGCCGTCGCACCCCCGCGTCGGTCACGGGCTGAGCCGTGCGGGTCCTCGCTGCGATGAGCGGCGGCGTCGACTCCGCGGTGGCCGCCGCGCGGGCGGTCGCCGCCGGACACGACGTCGTCGGGGTGCACCTCGCGCTGTCGCGCACCCGGGACGCCATGCGCTCCGGATCACGGGGCTGCTGTTCCAAGGAGGACGCGGGCGACGCCGCCCGCGCCGCCGACGTCCTCGGCATCCCGTACTACGTCTGGGACCTGTCCGAGGAGTTCACCCGCGACGTCGTGGACGACTTCGTCGCCGCCTACGCGGCCGGGGAGACGCCGAACCCCTGCCTGCGCTGCAACGAGAAGATCAAGTTCGCGGCCGTGCTGGACCGGGCGCTCGCCCTCGGCTTCGACGCCGTCTGCACCGGCCACTACGCGCAGCTCGACCCGGCCGGGCCGGTACTGCGCCGCTCGGCCGACGCGGGCAAGGACCAGTCCTACGTGCTGGCGGTGCTGCGCGCCGACCAGCTGCGGCACGCGATGTTCCCGGTCGGCGACACCCCGAAGCCGGAGATCCGGGCCGAGGCCGCCCGGCTCGGGCTGCGCGTCGCCGGGAAACCCGACAGTCACGACATCTGCTTCATCCCCACCGGCGACACCCGCGGTTTCCTGGCCGACCGCCTGGGCACCACTCCCGGCGCGCTGGTCGACGCCGCCTCCGGCGAGACCCTCGGCACCCACGACGGCGTGCACGGCTTCACCGTCGGGCAGCGCAAGGGCCTCGGGATCGACCGGCCGGCCGCCGACGGCCGCCCCCGCTACGTGCTCGGCATCGAGCCGGTCAGCGGCACCGTGCGGGTCGGACCGGAGGCCGCGCTCGACGTCACCGCGATCACCGCGCGTACCCCCGTGTGGACCTCGGGCGCGGCGCCGGACGCACCGTTCGGCTGCGTCGTGCAGGTCCGCGCGCACGGCGGCACCGCACCCGCCACCGTCACCCCGCTCGACTCCGCCGTGCAGGTGGAGCTGTCCGAACCGCTGCGCGGTGTCGCCCCGGGGCAGGCCGTCGCCTTCTACCGCCCCGACGACGACGGCGACGTCGTCCTGGGGTCGGCGACGATCACCGGGACGGCCTGACCGAGATCGCCGGCCGCGTCCGCCCGGCGGCACCGACCGACCCGGGCCCGCCCGGCGGCGCCTGACCGGCCCCGGAGCACGCCCCCCCGCCGGCGCCGCGAGTGGCCTGGTCCGGCATCGCCTCTCCGCCGAGATGCACCCCAGCGGGCTGCGCGGAGCCGTTCGAGCCCGCTGACCTGCAACTCGGTGCAACCTGCACGCCGCACCGACCCCGACGAGAGCACTGCTCTTGCTCTTGTGCGACGGATAGTGAACACTGCTCTCATGACGAACCAGCGCTCTCGGCTCCACTACATCGCCCCCGGCCGCATCACCCGCCGGGTGATGAACCCCCTGGTCGCCGGGCTGACCCGGCTCGGCCTCCCGCTCGCCGGCTCCGCGGTGCTCGGCGTCCGCGGCCGCCGCTCCGGCGAGGTCCGCACCACGCCGGTCAACCCGCTGCGCCACGACGGCGCCCGCTACCTCGTCGCCGCGCGCGGCGAGACCCAGTGGGTGCGCAACCTGCGCGTCGCGGGGGAGGCGGAGCTGACCGTCGGCCGTCGCACCGAGCGGGTGGCCGCGACCGAGCTGACCGAGCCGGCCGCCGTCGTCCCGGTGCTGCGGGAGTACCTGCGTCGCTGGGCCTGGGAGGTCGGGACGTTCTTCGACGGTGTCGACGCGTCCTCGTCCGACGCCGAGCTCGCCGCCGTCGCCCACTGCCACCCGATCTTCGTCCTGGCCGCGTGATCCTTCTCCGCGGAGCCGGGAGCGCCCCTCGGTCGCGTGGGCTCCGGGAGGAGGGATCACCGGAGCGACGGACGGCGTGATCGGTGAGAGGCTGTCGCGGTGAGCGACCGTGACTACCGAGCACCCGGCATGCTGGTGCGCCGCGTCCTCAACCCGCTGGTCGGGGCCCTGGCCCAGCGCGGCATCACCCCGGGTGACACCGCCGTGCTCGCCGTCCGCGGCCGGCGCAGCGGCAGGATCCGCACCGTCCCGCTGACCCCGGTCCTGCTCGACGGGACCCGCCACCTCATCTCGCCGCGCGGTGAGACCGACTGGGTCCTCAACCTGCGCGCGGCCGGCGGGAGCGCCGAACTGCGCGGTCGTGGGGGAGCGGAGCCGGTGTCGGCCGTCGAGCTCGACGCCGCGGCGGCCGTCCCCGTGCTGCGCGCCTACGTGCGCGGACTCGGCCGGGCCGCCGGGATGCTGTTCGACGACGTCGATCCCGCCTCCACCGACGCCGAGCTCGCCGCCGCCGCACCCCGCCACCCGGTGTTCGCCCTGCGGTGACCACCAGGAGCGGAGCACCGGGCGCAGCCCACCCGCCGCCGCACTCCACTCCCGGCGACCACGCCCGCCGACGCCGGACCGGGGCCGCACGCACCCGGACGGGACGGCGGAGGACACTGGGGGTGTGACCGTCCCGGATCCCACCGACCCGCTGGCCGCCGCGCTCGCCGCCGCCGGACTCGGCGACGTGCGTCCCGGTGAGACCCTCCCGCCCCCGCCGCGCATCGAGGTCGTCGACGACGCCCCCGCCGAG
>NZ_WWFY01000787.1:0-4760 GCF_009864975.1 Pseudonocardia sp. SID8383 | reverse complement strand
GCCGCCGCCGGTGAGTCTGCGCGTCCGCGGCCGGGCCGGTCCACCCAGCGTGAGCCGCGCGACGCGTCGTGGCCCCACCGCCTCGCGTGGCCGCTGCCGTCGTCGCACGTCCTACGCTGGGCGCATGCGACGGCGCGCCGGGGGGACGGGTGGGCCGCTGGCCCGCCAGTTCCTCGTCTGGCAGCTGGTGGTCGTGGTCGTACTGCTCGGCGCGGTCGCGGCGCTGGCTGCCGTGCAGTCCTCGGAGTCGTTCCGCGAGACCCAGGGACGCCGGATGCTGTCGGTCGCCGAGGACGTCGCGTCCGTACCGACCGTGCGCGAGGCGTTGCAGACCCGCCGCTACGACCTGCTGCCCTCGTTCGCCCGCAGCGCGGAGAACCTGTCCGGGGCCGACGAGATCGAGATCGTCGACGCCGGGCTGGTCGTGCGCACCTCGCCGGACCCGTCCCGGGTCCGGCAGCGCTTCGACCCCGGCGCCAGCACCGCGCCGCAGGGCCGGGCCTGGGTCGGCAACCCCGACGGGCGCACCGTCGTCGCCCAGGTGCCGGTGATCGACGACCGCGGCGCCGTCGCCGGACTGGTGTCGGCCGGGATCCGCGCCCCGTCGCTGTGGGAGTCCCTCGCCGGAGCCCGCGCGGAGACCGGCGCGCTGCTGGGGCTGGCCCTGGTCGTCGGCTTCCTCGGGTCGCTGCTGCTCGCCCGGCGGGTCCGCCGCCAGACCCTCGGCCTGGAGCCCGACGAGATCGTCGAGCTGGTGCAGCGCCGCGAGGCGATGCTGCTCGGTATCAAGGAGGGCGTGGTCGGGCTCGACACCGCCGACCGGATCACCCTGCTCAACCCGGTCGCCCGCGAGCTCCTGGAGCTGCCCGGCGCCCGCGAGGGCGACGCCGTCGCCGACCTCGGCCTCGACGACCGGCTCCGCGAGGTCCTCACCGGTGCCGCCGACGGCGAGGACCAGCTCGTGCTGCGCGACACCCGGGCCCTGGTGCTCAACCGCCGCCCGATCCGCGTCGACGGCCGCGACGTGGGCGCCGTGGTCACCCTGCGGGACCGCACCGAGCTCACCACCCTGCAGCACCGGCTCGACGCCTCGCACACCGTCACCGACACCCTGCGCGCCCAGGCCCACGAGTTCTCCAACCGGCTGCACACCATCGCCGGGCTCACCGAGCTCGGCGAGCACGACGAGGTCCGCCGGTTCGTCGCCGGGATCGTCGCCGCCTCGGAGGGATGGCGCCGCGAGGTCACCGCCAGCGTCGGAGACCCGGCGACGGCCGCCCTGCTCGTCGCGAAGAACAGCCAGGCCGCCGAGCGCGGCGTCGAGCTGGCCCTGGACCCGGAGTCCCGGCTCGACCCGACCGATCCCGACCACGACCCTGACCTGTCCGCCGACCTCGTGACCGTGCTCGGCAACCTGATCGACAACGCGATCGACGCGACCGCCGGGCGGGACGGCCCGCGCCGGATCGAGATCGGGCTCGCCGGCGGCGGCGACACCGACGGCGACGAGGTCTGGATCGAGGTCCGCGACTCCGGCCCCGGGATCGCCTCCGAGCTGGCCGAGGAGGTGTTCCGGGCCGGCTACTCGACCAAGGCCGCCGAGATCGGCGGCCGCGGGCTCGGCCTGGCCCTGGCCCGGCAGGCGTGTCTGCGCCGGGGTGGCACCATCGCGGTGCGGCCGGCGCCGGCGGGCCGGGTCGGTGCGGTGTTCGAGGCGGTGCTGCCGGTGGCGCCGACGGGGGTGCGGGTGTGAGGGTCCTGGTCGTCGACGACGACTTCATGGTCGCGAAGGTCCACTCCGGCTACGTGGAGCGGATCGAGGGCTGCACCGTGGTCGGCGTCGCGCACAACGGCGCCGACGCCCTCGACGCCGCCGCCCGGCTCCGTCCGGAGCTGGTGCTGCTCGACGTCTACCTCCCCGACATGTCCGGCCTGGAGGTGCTGACGCGGCTGCGCACCGGGGCCGCCGACGACCCGTTCGTGCTGGTCGTGACCGCCGCCGACGACTCCGACACGGTCGCCGCCGCCCTGCACGGCGGTGCGCTGCACTATCTCGTCAAGCCGTTCGACTCCGCCGCGCTCGCCGCCCAGGTGCACCGCGCGACGCGGATCCGGCGCGACCTGGACCGGGTCCGCGACCAGTCCGACATCGACCGGCTCTTCGGCGGCACCGGTGCCGCCCCGGCCCGCACCCCCGGCGGCCCCGAACGGATGCCGAAGGGGCTGACCACCCCGACCGCGGAACTCGTCGCGGGCACCCTGCGCGCGCACTCGGGGACCGACGCGGAGGCGGACCTGTCTGCGACCGAGTGCGCCGAGGCCACCCGGCTGTCCCGGGTCAGCGCACGCCGCTACCTGGAGCACTTCGTGTCGACCGGGCAGGTCACCGTACGGCTGCGCTACGGCGGCACCGGCCGCCCGGAGCGCCGCTACCGCTGGGTCGGCTGACCGGCCTCCCGCAGCCCCTCCGCCCGCGGCGCCACCGGCTCGGCCTCCGCCTGCGGTGCCACCGGGTCGGCCCCCGCCTGCGGTGCCACTGGGCCGGCCTCCGCCTCCTCGGCCTCGGCGGCGTGCTCCAGCAGCACCGCCGCGATCGGCTCGCACAGCAGGTCCGGCAGGGCGTGCCCCATCCCGTCCACCGTGACGAGCTGCGCGGCCGCCCCGATCCGCGCCGCCAGGTGGTCGGCGTGCGGCGGCGGGTGCACCGGGTCCTCCGGCGCCTCGACGACGAGCGTCGGCACCGTGACCGAGCCCAGCTCGGCGCCGCGGTCCAGCCCGTCGGGATCGGCCTGGGCGTGCGCGGTGCACGGCTCGACCCGCCCGGTGTGGTCCATGATCCGCCGCTCCCGCGCGGCGAACTCCGCGGTGTCGAACGGCAGCACCCCGCCGGAGACGCGTCGCCAGTACTCGACCCGCCAGGCCAGCTCGCCGGCCTCGTCGCGCGGGTCGCCCAGCTCCTGCCACATCCGCTGCACGTCCCGGGTCGGGCCGGGCAGGTCGGCGTCGCCGGTGTCGAGCGCCGCGGTGCACAGCAGCGTCGCGCTGACCATGCGGTGCGGCGCGTCGAGCGCGAGCAGCTGGACCAGCGTCCCGCCCAGCGACATCCCGACCAGGTGCGCCCGGTCGATCCCGCAGCCGTCGAGCACCGCGAGTGCGTCGGTCGCCAGGTCGGCGACGGCGTAGGGCCGGTCCTCGAACGCGTGGGTCGAGCGGCCGGTGTCGCGATGGTCGTAGCGGACCACCCGGTGCCGCTCGCGCAGCCCCTCGACCAGCGCGTCCGGCCAGCCGTACCCGGCCGAGCCCGCCCCGTTCACCAGCAGCACCGGCGCCGCCGGCGTCGGCCGGTGTGCGGGCAGGTCCTGCACCCAGAGGGTCACGCCCGGCTCGGTCTCGACCTCGCGTACGGTGCCGGCGATCTCCACATGCGCAGGCTGCCAGACCGGTGACGACCCGCCTCCGCCGACCGGGTGGGGGATTGGTCCGGTGTGCGTAGAGAATGCCGGTCATGGGTTTCTGGGAGTATCTCTCCACGAACTGGGGCGAGGTGCTCGGTCACACCCTCGAGCACGCCGCGCTCGTCGTGGTGGGGCTGGCACTCGCGGTGGTGGTGGGTGTGCCGCTCGCCGTCGCCACCTACCGGACCGACCTCGGCCGGGCGGCCGCCGTCAACGGGTCGTCGCTGATCATGACGGTGCCGTCCTACGCGCTGTTCGGGCTGCTGATCCCGCTGCTCGGGCTCGGGTGGGGGCCCGCGGTCGTCGCGCTGATGCTCTACGGCCTGCTGCCGGTGGTCCGCAACGCGATCGTCGGGCTCCGCGCGGTCGACCCGGCGGTCACCGAGTCCGCTCGCGGCGTCGGGATGGACCGCACCCGGCTGCTGCTGGGCATCGAGCTGCCGCTGGCCTGGCCGGTGGTGCTCGCCGGGGTCCGGGTCGCCGCGCAGCTGCTGCTGGGCATCGCCGCGATCTCCGCGGCCGTCAACGGGCCGGGGCTGGGCAACCTGATCCTCTCCGGCCTGTCCAGCGCGGGCACCCCGTTCGCGATCTACCTGACCGTGCAGGGCATCGCCGGGATCGTCGTGCTGGCGGTCCTGTTCGACGCCGCGATCGCCCTGCTCACCCGCCTGACCACCTCGAGGGGGATCCGTGCCTGAGCCGATGATCCGGCTGGAACAGCTCACCAAGCGCTACCCGGGGCAGGAGCGACCCGCCGTCGACCGCCTGGACCTGGAGGTGCCGCGCGGCGAGCTCGTCGTGTTCCTCGGCCCGTCGGGCTGCGGCAAGACGACCACGATGAAGCTCATCAACCGGCTGATCGAGCCGACCTCGGGCCGGATCCTGCTCGACGGCGACGACGTCACCTCCGTCGACCCGGACCAGCTGCGGCGCCGGATCGGCTACGCCATCCAGCAGACCGGACTGTTCCCGCACCGCACCGTCGCCGAGAACGTCGCGACCGTGCCGACGATGCTCGGCTGGGACCGCCGCCGCATCGCCGAGCGCGTCGACGAGCTGCTCACCCTGGTGGGGCTCGACCCGGGCGAGTTCCGCGGCCGCTTCCCCAAGCAGCTCTCCGGTGGCCAGCAGCAGCGCGTCGGCGTGGCCCGCGCGCTCGGCGCGGGCCCCGAGGTGATGCTGATGGACGAGCCGTTCGGCGCGATCGACCCGCTGACCCGCGAGACCCTGCAGAACGAGCTGCTGCGCATCCAGGCCGAGCTCGGCACGACGATCGTGTTCGTCACCCACGACATCGACGAGGCC
>NZ_WWFY01000786.1:0-10541 GCF_009864975.1 Pseudonocardia sp. SID8383 | reverse complement strand
CGTTCACCGAGGCGGGCTACGTCCGTGGTCAGGACGGCCGGTGGACCCTCGGCGGGCGCCCGCTCGGCGTGGTCATCGGCGCCGGGGCCGAGCGGACCGAGGACGTGGACGTCGCCCGCGTCGTGGCCGAGCAGCTCAAGGCCGGCGGCATCGGCGCCACGATCGTCGCCCCGTCGGCACCGGACCTGCTGACCGAGCCGAGCGTCGCCCCGACGACGCCGACCCCGACCACCACTCCCGCCCCGGCTGCGGGCCCGGTGCCCGGCGGCAGCGCCGCACCGGTCACCACGCCCCCGGCGGCCCCGACCACGACGACCGCCGCCCCGACGACGTCCGGTTCCCCCGACTCCGGGACCCCGGTCGCCGTCGACGTGCTCGTCGCACCCCGTGCCGCCTACGGCGCGGTCGGGCCGCGACTGGACTCCGACTACGGCTGCCCCGCGGACGCGGTGCCCGGCGAGCTGCCGGGCGTGGCCTGCTTCCCCGCGCTGCAGCCGCTGCTCGACGAGCTGCTGGTCGCCGAGAGCCCGGACCCGGCCGTCGTCGCCGAGGCCGAGCGGGTGCTGTGGCGCCAGCTGCCCGCGCTGCCGCTGTACCAGGCGCAGGGTCTGGTCATCAGCAACCCGCAGACCGACGCGGCCACCCGGGTCACGCCCGGCCCGATCGCGACCGGCCCGATGTCGGGCGCCCGGACCTGGGCCGAGCCGGAGGGCTCGGGCGAGCGCCCGACCGGCGACGACGACCCGAACTGACACCGTCGGACGCGTCCGTTCGGACGCACTCCGCTGCTGCACGGTGACGGCGAGTGGTACGTAAGTACCAACTGTGTTTCGGCATGCATCGAGGGCTGTGCGACGCAACGGTCCCGTTGTTACTGTCCGGTTCGGCTGCGAGCCCGTTACGCCGTTCACTGGTCACCGTTTCGCCACGACCGGCGTCGGACCTCGCTGCTGGAGAGCCGCGATTCCTAGCGTGCCTCCCGACGGGCCCCGGCACACATCCGGTGGTCCGTCGCGTCCCGGACGGGTGCGACAACGGCGTGCACCCACGACATCTCGAGAGGCACGGCAGATGAGGGGAAGAAGGGCGGCCGCCTCGGCCATCGCCCTGACCGCGGTCGTGGGGCTCGTCCTCACCGGCTGCAGCCAGCAGAGCAACACGGGGGCCTCGGGGGGTGCGGCCCAGGCCGGGCAGGGGTTCCCGGAGACGCCGGACCCGGAACAGGTCCCGGGCAAGCCCGGCGGGGTGTTCCGCATGGGGCTCACCGAGCCGACGGCGATCGACCCGTACAACGTCCAGGAGTCCGAGGGTGCCCTGGTCGCCAAGCAGCTCTTCACCGGTCTGGTCCAGGTCCGGCCCAACGGTGACGAGTACCCCGGTGTCGCCGATACCTGGACCTCGAACGACAACTGCACGCAGTGGACGTTCAATCTCAAGTCGGGCCAGAAGTTCTCCGACGGCACCCCGCTGACCTCCGCTGACTTCAAGCGCGGCTGGGAGCGGACCACGGCGAAGGCCTCCGCATCGGAGGTGGCCTACCACCTGAACCAGGTGCAGGGCTACGAGCAGATGCAGGCGGGGACGGCGACCACCCTGTCCGGGGTGAACGCCACGAACCCGAACACGTTGGCCGTCGCGCTGTCCGAGCCGAACTGCGAGTTCGAGCTGCGGACAGCACACCCGGCGCTGTCTCCGGTCCCGGCCTCGGCCGGTGCGGCGGACAACACCACCTACAACGACCTGCCGCTGGGCAACGGCCCGTTCCGGATGGACGGCCCGTGGCAGCACGACCGCGGCATCAAGCTGGTCCGCAACGACAACTACACGGCGGGCCCGAAAGCGAACCTCGACGCCGTCGAGATCACCATCACCCCGGCCGACACCGGTGCCGACGCCGAGTACAACGGCTTCCGTAACGGCCAGTTCGACTGGGCCCGGATGCCCACCCCGGTCCAGTCACAGGCCCGTGACGAGTTCGACCCGCAGGGCAAGTGGATCTCCAAGAAGACCGCGGGCATCAACTACCTGTCGGTCCAGGTCACCAAGCCGCCGATGAACTCGGTCGCTGCGCGCAAGGCGGTCTCGATGGCCATCGACCGCGCCGCGATCACCGCAGGCGTCTTCCAGGGCGGGCAGGCCCCGGCCACCGCGATCGTGCCGCCGTCGTTCCCGCAGGCCTACCAGGAGGGTGTCTGCGACGCGTGCACCTTCAACCCGGACGAGGCCAAGCGCCTCGCCCAGGAGGCCGGCTTCCAGCCCGGTACCGAGCTGAACTTCCAGTTCAACACCGGTGGCGGCCACGAGGAGTGGACCGCGGCGGTCCGCCAGCAGATCGAGCAGAACCTCGGCATCAAGGTCAACTACTCGGGCGTGCCGTTCCGCGACCTGCTGGACAACCAGCAGGCGCCGGACGCGACAGGCATCTACCGGTCGGCCTGGGGCGCGGACTACCCGACGCCGGCCAACTTCCTCGGGCCGCTGCTCGACACCACGTCCATCGGTGCGGCATCGCCGACCGAACCTGCATTGGGCAACAACCGCGGCCGCTACTCCAACCCGGAGTTCGACCAGCTGCTCGCCCGTGCCGCGGCCACCAAGGACGAGGCCCAGCGCGACGACCTGTACAAGCAGGCCGAGCAGATCGCGATCGGTCGCGACCTGGCCATCATTCCGATGTTCCAGCGCCAGCAGTACCGGCTGGCGGCGACCGACCGGTTCGGCAACGTCGGCATGGACTTCTTCGAGAACCCGACGCTGGACACCATCACCCTGAAGTGACCGCCCGTCCGCGCACCTGCTCCCGTGACCCGGGAGCGGGTGCGCGGACGCGGTCCGCACCCGACGGGAAAGCCACCACATGGGCCGCTTCATCCTGCGGCGCGTACTCCAGGGACTCCTGGTCGTCGTCGTCGCCGCATTCCTGATCTTCCTGGCCACTTTCGCGCTCGGCGACCCGTTCGCCTCTTCCGGGGAGAAGGCGGTCCCGCCCGAGATCGCCGCCCTCAATCGTGCGAAGTTCGGGATGGACCAGCCGCTGCTGATCCAGTTCGTCAACTACCTCGGCAACCTCGCGATCGGCGACATGGGCGTCGACTTCGACCAGCGACGGCCGGTCAGCGAGCTGATCCTCGACGTCCTGCCGAACACGATCGTGCTCGGCCTGGTCGCGGTGCTCTTCCTGATCCTGTTCGGGGTCAGCGCGGGCATCCTCGCCGCCGTCCGCCGCTACTCGTTCTGGGACGCCTTCGTCACCGTCCTCACCACGGTCATGATCGGCATCCCGGTTTTCGTGCTGGCGATCTTCCTCGTCGCGAACGTGTCCGGCGTAGGACCGTTCCCGCCGGTGCCGCGTAGCTTCACCGTCGAGGTGCCCTGGTACTTCGACGTGCTGCTGCCCGCGTTCACGCTTGCCGTGATCGAGGCGGCGTTCGTCGCACGGCTGATGCGCGGATCGATGCTGGAGGTGCTGCGCGCGGACTACGTCCGGACCGCACGCGCCAAGGGGCTGCCCGAACGGACGGTCATCGGCCGCCACGCGGTGCGCAACTCACTGCTGCCCGTAGTCACCTTCGTCGGCCTCACACTCGGGTCCTACGTCGGCGGCGCCATCATCACCGAGACCGTCTTCCAGTACAACGGCGTCGGCTACCTGCTCTCCCGGGCGATCACGACGAACAACGCGCCGATCATCACGGCCGTGGTCATCTACACGGTTGTCGCCTACGTGCTGCTGAGCATGGTCGTCGACGTCCTCTACGCCTACCTCGACCCGCGGATCCGGCTGAACTGACGCGCACCGCGCTCGTCCCGGCCCACGTCCCGACACCTCGCGAGGCGAACCCTCATGAACCCTCCACCTCCCACCTCCGGCGCGGCCACCACCTCGTCCTCGCCCGGGGGCGCCCCGAACACCGGCGACGCCGGCCCGGCCGCTGCGCTACCGACCGTCCCGTCCGCGGGGCCCGTCGGCCGGCCCCAGGGCCCCGGCCAGTTCGCCGAGATCTGGCGGCGTTTCCGCCGTAACCGGCTGGCCATGGTCGGCCTTGTCATCGTGGCCTTCCTGGTCGTCGTCGCGATCATCTCGCCGTTCTCGACGCCGTACGACCCGTTCGAGCAGAACCTGCTCAACACTTTGCAGCCGCCATCGGGGTCGCACTTCTTCGGCACCGACGTGCTCGGACGCGACCTCTACTCCGGTGTCATCTACGGCACGCGGCTGGCGATGATCGTCGGTATCTCCACCGTCCTGTTCTCCCTGCTGCTGGGGCTCTCGCTCGGCGCGCTGGCCGGTTTCAAGGGTGGCGCCTGGGACTCGGTCATCGGCCGGGTCATCGACATTTTCCTGGCCTTCCCGGCGCTGGTCGGTGCGATCGTGATCGTGCGGGCGACCGGCAACGGCATCGTCCCGGTGATCATCGCGCTGGTCGCTCTCGGCTGGATGACCACCGCGCGCCTGATGCGCGGCCAGGTTCTCGCGCTGCGCGAGGCCGAGTATGTGGAGGCCGCCCGCTCCATCGGGGCCGGGACCGGCCGCATCCTGCGCCGTCACATCCTGCCCAACGCGGTGGCCCCGGTGCTCGTCTACTCGCTCACCAGCATCGGTGTGGTGGTCGTCGCGATGGCGTCGCTGTCCTACCTCGGGGTGGGGGTGCCACCGGACGTGCCCGAGTGGGGCCGGCTGATCAGCTCGGCCGCGCGCTACCTGTCCGCGGACGGCGTCACGCACCTGTGGCTGTTCCCGTCCCTGGCGATCATGTTGACGACGCTCGGGTTCGCGTTCGTGGGCGACGGTCTCCGCGACGCGCTCGACCCGAAGCTGCGCGGGGGGAACTGAGATGACCGAGCACATGCTCGAGGTCCGCGACCTGCGGGTGCACTTCGCCACCGACGCCGGTGTGGTCAAGGCCGTCGACGGCGTCAGCTGGCACGTCGACCGGGGCGAGACCCTGGCGATCGTCGGCGAGTCCGGCTCCGGCAAGTCGGTGTCGGCGATGAGCCTGATGGGCCTCGTCCCGACCCCGCCGGCGACGTTCCCCAGCGGCGAGGTGCTGCTGGAGGGCCGCTCGCTGCTGACGATGTCGGAGTCCGAGCAGCGCAAGCTGCGCGGCAAGGACATCGCGATGATCTTCCAGGACCCGCTGACCGCGCTGAACCCGGTCTACAGGGTGGGCGACCAGATCGCCGAGATGATCCGGGCGCACGACCGGCAGGCCGGCAAGGTCACCGCCCGCCGCCGCGCCGTCGACCTGCTCGGCGAGGTCGGCATCCCGAACCCGGCCGCGCGGGCGTCGCAGTACCCGCACGAGTTCTCCGGCGGGATGCGCCAGCGCGCGATGATCGCGATGGCGCTCGCGAACGACCCGAAGGTCCTGCTGGCCGACGAGCCGACCACCGCGCTCGACGTCACGGTGCAGGCCCAGATCATGAACCTGCTCGAGAAGCTCCAGGAGCAGCGCGAGACGGCGATCGTCCTGATCACCCACGACCTGGGCCTGGTCGCGGCGCACGCCGACCGGATCATGGTCATGTACGCGGGCAGGGTCGTCGAGACCGGGACCAACGACGAGATCTTCGCCGAGCCGCGGCACGCCTACACCTACGGGCTGCTGTCGTCGCTGGCGCGGATGGACCAGGCCCGGCCGGAGAAGCTGGAGCCGATCCCCGGGCAGCCGCCGAACCTCGCGCACGTCCCGTCGGGCTGCGCGTTCCACCCGCGCTGCCGGTTCGCCACGTCGTCCTGCGCGGAGAAGACCCCGGAGCTGGTCCAGCTCACCGACCGGCCCGGTCACCTGCACGCCTGCCTGCACTCCGACGAGGTCGGCGAAGCCGCCGCCACGCCGCGCGAGCCGGTCGTGCCGGTGTCCGAGGCACACGTCGCGGAGACGGCGACCGGCGAGCCGATGCTGCGCACCGCGGGGCTGACCAAGTCGTTCCCGATCCGCTCCGGTGTGCTGTTCCAGCGCACCGTCGGTGTGGTGCAGGCCGTCGACGGCATCGACCTGGAGATCCCCGAGGGGCAGACGCTGTCGCTGGTCGGCGAGTCCGGCTGCGGCAAGTCGACCGCGGCCCGGGCGATCCTGAGGCTGCACGAGCCCACCGCCGGCAGCGTGCACATCAACGGCCGCGACGTGACCGCGCTCGGGCAGTCCGAGCTGCGCTCGGCCCGGGAGGACATGCAGATTGTCTTCCAGGACCCGTACGCGTCGCTGAACCCACGCATGACGGTCCGATCGATCCTGTCGGAGAAGTACGAGCTGCTCGGCGGCGAGCTCACCGACTCCACGATCCCGGAGCTGCTCGAGACCGTGGGGCTCTCGGCCGAGTACGCCGAGCGCTACCCGCACGAGTTCTCCGGCGGGCAGCGCCAGCGCGTCGGCATCGCACGGGCGATCGCGCTCAACCCGAAGTTCGTGGTGCTCGACGAGCCCGTCTCGGCCCTGGACGTGTCCATCCAGGCCCAGGTGCTCAACCTGCTCGAGCAGCTGCAGCGCGACTTCGGGCTGACCTACCTGTTCATCGCCCACGACCTGTCGGTGGTGCGCCACATCTCCGACCGCGTCGCGGTGATGTACCTGGGCAACGTCGTCGAGGTCGCCGACCGCGACGACCTGTTCGACCGGCCGCAGCACCCCTACACCCAGGCGCTGATCTCGGCGGTGCCCGTCCCGGACCCGGCGGTCGAGCGGGTGCGGGAGCGGATCGTGCTGACCGGGGACGTGCCCAACCCGGCCGACCCGCCGTCGGGCTGCCGGTTCCGCACCCGGTGCTGGAAGCACCTGGAGCTGTCCGACGCCGACAAGGCGCGCTGCATCGACGAGAAGCCGGTCCTGGAGATCGCGTCCGGCCCGGGGCACCGGGTGGCCTGTCACTTCGCCGAGGAGCGCGCGCTCCTGCGGACCTGACCGAGCACGACCCGTCCGAGCAGGACCCCACGGCCACGACACGCCACCCGGTGCGAAACTGGGTGGCGTGTCGCTGGTTCTGGGGATCGAGACGTCGTGCGACGAGACCGGTGCCGGTCTCGTCCGGGACGGGGTGCTGCTCGGCGAGGGGCTGGCGTCGTCGGCGGACGAGCACGCCCGTTTCGGTGGTGTGGTCCCGGAGGTCGCGGCCCGCGCCCACGTGAGCGCGGTGACGCCGATGGTGCGCGCGGCGGTCGAGGCGGCCGGGGTGTCGCTGTCCGACATCGACGCCGTCGCCGTCACCGCGGGGCCGGGGCTCTCGCCCGCGCTGCACGTCGGCGTCGCGGCGGCCAAGGCGTACGCGGCGGCGCTGGAGGTGCCGCTCTACGGGGTGCACCACCTGGCCGGGCACGCCGCCGTCGACGTCCTGGAGCACGGCCCGCTGCCCGACCGCTGCGTCTGCCTGATCGTCTCCGGCGGGCACACCTCGCTGCTGGCGCTGGGCGACCTGGCCCGCGACCCCGTCGAGCACCTCGGCGACACCGTCGACGACGCGGCGGGGGAGGCCTTCGACAAGGTCGCCCGGCTGCTGGGCTTGCCGTACCCGGGCGGCCCGTCGGTCTCGAGGGCCGCACTCGACGGCGACCCGGCCGCGATCGCGTTCCCGCGCCCGATGACCGGTCCACGCGACGCCGCGTTCGGCTTCTCCTTCTCCGGGCTCAAGACCGCCGTGGCCCGGCACGTCGAGGCCGCCCAGGACGCGGGCCGCGCCGTCCGGGTCCCGGACGTCGCCGCGTCGTTCCAGATGGCCGTCGTCGACGTCCTGGTCCGCAAGGCCCTGCGGGCGTGTGCCGAGCGCGGCGCGGACACCCTGCTCATGGTCGGCGGGGTCGCGGCGAACCGGGTACTGCGCACCGAGATGGAGCGCGCCTGCGCGGGCGCCGGGATCACCCTGCGGGTGCCCGTGCCCCGGCTGTGCACCGACAACGGCGCGATGATCGCAGCCCTGGGCGACCTCCTGGTCCGCGACGGCGTCGAACCCGCGGGGCTGGGCGGGACCGCTGTCCCGACCGTGCCGCTGACCGGCGCGACGATCACGTTCCCCCCGGCGACGGGGGAGGCGGCGGAGTTCCCGCTGCCCGTCGTCCCCCACGCCGCGGCGGGGTCGATCATCGCCCCGTAGGCTCCCGGCGTGCCTGCTCGTCGCCTCCTGCTCGTCCACGCCCACCCGGACGACGAGACCCTGACCACCGGCGGAACCATCGCCCGCTACACCGCCGACCCCGACTGCGAGGTCACCGTGGTGACCTGCACCCTCGGGGAGGAGGGCGAGGTGATCGGTCCGGAGCTGGCCGAGCTCGCCCCGGACCGCGGTGACCAGCTCGGCGGCTACCGCATCCGCGAGCTCGACGCCGCGCTGGCCGCCCTCGGCGGGCCCCGGCACCGCTGGCTCGGCGGCCCCGGGCGCTGGCGCGACTCCGGCATGGTGCTGGCCGGGCACGGCACCCGCGCCGCGCTCCCGCCGGAGCTGCACCCGCGGGCGTTCGCCGCCCCGGAGCCGTTCGGCACCCAGCTCGCCCAGCTGCTGGAGATCATCGACGAGGTCCGCCCGCAGGTGCTGGTCTCCTATGCCTCCGACGGCAGCTACGGCCATCCCGACCACGTCCGGGCGCACGAGCTGGTCGTCGCCGCGGCGGGGGCGCGCCCGGACGTCGTCGCCAAGCTGTACTTCGCGGTGCGGTCGAGCGCGCTGCTCGACGACGGGCTCACCGAGCTGCACTCCGCGCTCGGCGGGGACCCGGACCGCACCGGGCTGCGCTGGCCGGCGCCCGACGAGCACCCCGGCCACGACGCCGCCGCCGTCACCACCCGGGTCGACGTCGACGCCCATGACGACGAGCGGGTCGCGGCGATGCGGGCGCACGCCACCCAGATCGACGTCCGCAGCGGCGACGGCTGGGTCGCGTTCGCGATGAGCAACGGCATCGTCCAGCCGCTGCTGGGGGTCGAGGAGTACGTGCTCGCCGGCGCGCCGCCCGGCACGACGGAGACGGATCTGTTCGAGGGGGTCGACGGGTGAGCGACGTGACGAGGCTCCCGCTCGCGCTGGTGCTGCTGGTGATCTCGCTGCTGCTGGTGGCCTTCGAGCTGATGTTCCAGATGCTCTACATCGGCCCGGTCCCGGTGCCGCTGGGCACGGTGATCGTGGTCGTCTCGCTGCCGTGGCTGATCCACACCACGGCCACCGAGATCCTCCCGACCCCGGCGGGTGCGGCGGCCCCGCTGGTCGTCTGGTTCGCGGCGGTGCTCGTGCTCGGCTTCTTCGGCCCGGGCGGGGATCTCCTGCTCCCGGTGAACTGGGAGTCGCTGCTGCTGCTCGTCGCAGGCGCCGTGACCGGCGTCGTGTCGTTCCGCAGGGCGCTCGACCGGCTGGCGGACGGCCGCAACGACCGAAGGGTGACCCGATGACGATCTCCGACGACGACCTGGTGCAGGTCCTGCGCCCGTTCGTGCGGGCCACCCGGCCGGTGCTCGACGGGCTGCGCGAGTCCGACCCGTTCGGCCTGCGGGCCCGGGTGACGCCCGGCTCGGACCGTCCGGAGGACGCGACCGACGAGGAACGCTCGCTCGCCGACAAGATCCTCGACGCGCTGGCGTCGGTGAAGGTCCCCGGCACCTCGGCCTGGGCGGCGATGGACGTCCCCGCCCGCACCGACTGGTGGGTCTACCGGGTCGGCCGGTTCACCACGCTGATCGCCGCGATCCCCGGCCTGGGCGGGGCACTGGCCCGCACCCTGCCGGTGTCCGACGCCGTCGGCGCGGCGGGCGAGGGGCTGCTGCTCGTCGCGATCGCGGGCGAGCACGGCGTCCGCTCGGAGGACCGGCTCGTCGAGCTGCTGGCGTCGGTGCTGTTCCAACGCGAGCTCGACCTCGCCGCCCGGGAGCTCACCGCGGCCGAGGACGCCGATGCCGACGCCCGCGCCGAGGAGCTCACCGGTGATCTCGCCGGCGACGGCAAGCGGGCCACGCTCAAGCGCGTAGGCAGCGCCGTGTGGCGTCTCGGACGGGCCCTGTGGGGCGTCGAGGACGAGCTCGGCAAGCGCCCGCACGGCCGCTTCTACCACCAGTGGCTCGGGCTGCTGCCGGTCGTCGGCGTCGTCGGGAAGTATCTGGGGGAGTGGTCGGGGCTCAAGCGCGCCGCCAAGCAGGCCCGCGCCTGGCTGCTCCGCCGCGGGTTCGCCTGAGCCCCTGACACTCCGGTCAGGCCGGATCCGGGGGGACCAGGTAGTGGTAGCGGTGGTGGTCGGTCCAGCCGGTAGCGCGGTAGAGGGCGAGCGCGGCGGTGTTGTCGTCGGCGACGTCGAGCATCCCGTGCCGCGCCCCGTGCGCCGCGCCCCAGGACAGTGCCTGTCCGGTGAGCCGGGCCGCGAGACCGCCGCGCCGCGCGGCCGGGACGACCCACAGCCGTGACACGTAGACGTGGGAGTCGACGACGGCGGCCCGCACCGACGCGAGCGGCGTCCCGGCGGCGTCGGCGAGCGTGCCGAACCCGACCTCGACGCGGTCCGTGCCCGTCCGTCCGCTCTGCTCACCGGGACGCAGCACCCCGGTCAGCACCGCCCACGCGGGCGCGCCGGG
>NZ_WWFY01000785.1:0-5341 GCF_009864975.1 Pseudonocardia sp. SID8383 | reverse complement strand
CGGCCTCGACCGCTCCTGCCAGAACGGTGAGTCTGCGGAACAGCGACATCGTCGAGGACCTCCGTGACGAATGCGGCACCGCGTCGGACCGCGGCGCTGGGTCGTCGTACCAACAGTAGGCGAACGGGCACGGACCGGCGCGGCGTTCCACCGGCGTGCGACGACCACGTAACGGATCGGCCGTGCGCACGGCGGTGACCCGTCGACAGGTGGCAGGATCCCCGCCGTTCGACCCCGCCTCACCTGGAAGGCAACCGCATGACGACCGCGAGGACCCGCAGCGTCCGCTCCCTGACCGGGATCGCACTGTCCGCACTGACCGCACTGGTCCTGACCGGCTGTGGCGCCGGCGGCGACGGCAGCGGGGGAGGCGGCTCCGCCGAGGCCACCGGCACCGATGCGCCGATCCCGGCCGTCGCCAAGGACGACCGGCTCGCGGCGATGGTGCCGGCCGAGGTGCGGCAGGACGGCACGTGGGTCGTCGGCACCGACCCGACCTACCCGCCGAACGAGTTCACCGCGCCCGACGGCACCACGATCGTCGGGATGGACGTCGACCTCGGCACCGCGATCGCCCAGAAGCTGGGGCTGACCGCGAGGTTCGAGCAGAGCCAGTTCTCCGGGATCATCCCGGGCATCACCGGCGGCCGCTACGAGGCCGGCATCTCGTCGTTCACCATCAACGACGAGCGCACGCAGGTGCTCGACATGGTCGGCTACTTCTCCGCGGGCACCAGCCTCGCCACCCGCAGGGGCAACCCGGACGGCGTCGATCCGAACGACCTCTGCGGCAGGGCGATCGGCGTCCAGCAGGGCACCGTGCAGGTCGAGGACGTGCAGGCCCGCAACGCCGCATGCACCGCGGAGGGCAAGCCGGCCATCCAGATCACCGAGCTGCAGGCCCAGACCGACGTGACGCTCGCGCTGAACTCGAACCGGATCGTCGCGATGCTCGCCGACTCCCCGGTCGCCGCCTACGCGCAGACCACCACGAACGGCACGGTCGAGGTCGTCGGGCAGCCCTACGACACCGCGCCGTACGGCATCGCGCTCAAGAAGAACGACGGCCAGTACGCCCAGGCCGTGCAGGGTGCGGTCCAGTCGCTGATCGACGACGGCACCTACCGGCAGATCCTCGACAAGTGGAACGTCGCGAACGGCGCGATCCCCACCTCCTCGGTGAACGGTGGCTGAGCCGGCGACCACCGGCGCCCGACCCGAGCCCCGCGACGCGATCGGAGTCCGGCATCCCGGACGGTGGGTCGCGATCGCGGTGCTCGCCGTCCTGGGCGCGATGCTGGTCAACTCGCTGCTGACCAACGAGAACTTCGGCTGGCCGGTCGTCGCGGAGTACCTGTTCGCCGCACCGGTGCTGAACGGGCTCGCGAACACCCTCGTCCTGACCGTGCTGTCGATGCTGATCGGCATCGTCGGCGGGATCGGGCTGGCGGTCATGCGGCTGTCGCCGAACCCGGTGCTGTCCGGGGTGTCCGGGGTCTACCTGTGGCTGTTCCGCGGCACCCCGCTGATCGCGCAGCTGCTGTTCTGGAGCTTCCTGTCCTCGCTCTACCCGAACCTGTCGCTCGGCATCCCGTTCGGCCCGGAGTTCGTCGTGTTCGACACGAACTCGCTGATCACGCCGTTCCTGGCGTGTCTGCTGGGCCTCGGGCTGAACGAGGCCGCCTACATGGCCGAGATCGTGCGCGGGGGCATCCAGTCGGTCGACCAGGGCCAGAGCGAGGCCGCCGGGGCGCTGGGCATGACCCGCGCGCAGACCCTGCGCCGGGTCGTCCTGCCGCAGGCGATGCGGGTGATCATCCCGCCGACCGGCAACGAGACGATCGGCATGCTGAAGACGACGTCGCTGGTCGTCGTCATCGGCTACACCGACCTGCTCACCTCGGTGCAGCGGATCTACTCGACGAACTTCCAGACCATCCCGCTGCTCATCGTGGCCGCGGCCTGGTACCTGCTGCTGACCTCGCTGCTCACCGCCGGTCAGCGGGTCATCGAACGTCGCTACGGCCGCGGAGTCGCCGGTGCCGTCACCGAGGCGACCCCGCTGGTGCGGCTGTTCTCGTTCCGGACGGGAGGGAAGACCTCGTGACCCCGATGGTCCGCGCCGAGACGGTCGGCAAGAGCTTCGGCGACGTCGAGGTGCTCCGCGGCGTCGACCTCGTCGTCGAGCCCGGGCAGGTCTGCTGCGTGATCGGGCCGTCGGGCTCGGGCAAGTCGACCCTGCTGCGCTGCATCAACCACCTGGAGACCATCGACACCGGACGGCTGTGGGTCGACGGCGAGCTGATGGGGCTGCGCGAGGAGAACGGGCGGCTCTACCGGCTCCGTGACTCCGCGCTCGGCAGGCAGCGCCGCGAGGTCGGCATGGTGTTCCAGCGGTTCAACCTGTTCCCGCACCGCACCGCGGCGGAGAACGTGATGGAGGCGCCGGTCGTCGTGCGCCGCGAGTCCCGGGCGGCCGCGCGCGAGCGGGCCGTCGAGCTGCTCACCCGGGTCGGGCTCGGCGACCGCGCCGACGCCTACCCCGCGCAGCTGTCCGGCGGGCAGCAGCAGCGGGTCGCGATCGCCAGGGCGCTGGCCATGCGGCCCAAGCTGATGCTGTTCGACGAGCCGACCTCGGCGCTCGACCCGGAGCTGGTCGGCGAGGTGCTCGACGTGATGCGCGAGCTGGCCCGCGAGGGCATGACGATGATCGTCGTGACCCACGAGATCGGCTTCGCCCGCGAGGTCGGCGACGCGCTGGTGTTCATGGACGACGGCCGGATCGTCGAGTCGGGCGACCCGCGCGCGGTGCTCTCCGACCCGCAGGAGGAGCGCACCCGCGCGTTCCTGTCGAAGGTGCTCTAGCCGCGGGGGATGCGCCCCATCAGGAAGAACTCCGGGTTGGGGCGCAGCGCGGTCAGGTGCGCGAGCCGGTTCGACATCGCGAACAGCGCGGTGATCGCGCCGACGTCCCAGATCTCGTCCTCGGACAGCCCCGCGGCGCGGGCGTCGTCGAGGTCGGCCTCGGTGAGGGCCTCGGAGTTCCGGGCGACCAGCAGGGCGAGGTCGACGATCGCGCGCTCGCGCTCCGACAGCTCCACGGCGTAGGGGTTGGTCGCGACGCGGTCGGCGATCTCCGGGTCCTTGTAGCGGACCCGGAGGATCGCGCCGTGCGCGACGACGCAGTAGGTGCAGTTGTTCGCCCCCGAGGTGGCGACGACGACCAGTTCGCGCTCGGCCTTGGACAGTCCGTCGTCGGAGTCCATCAGCGCGTCGTGGTAGTCCAGGAACGCCCGCAGCTCCCGCGGGCGCCGCCCCAGTGCGCGGAACACGTTCGGGACGAACCCCGACCGCTCCGCGATCGCGCCGATCCGCTCCGCCAGGTCCGGCGGGAGCCCGTCGGGGTCGACGTGCCCGAACCTGCTCACCTCGTGCTGTGCCATGACGCGGACGCTAGCCGTCCGGGCCGTCAGCCGGGAGCGGCGACGCCGGTCCGGTAGGCCCACACCACGGTCTGCAGCCGGTCCCGGGTCCCGATCTTCGCCATCGCCCGGCCCAGGTGCGACTTGACCGTGGACGTCTCGACGACCAGCTCGTCGGCGATCTCGGCGTTGGACAGCCCGCGGGCCAGCATCCGCACGATCTCGGTCTCGCGCGGGGTCAGCGGGGCGACCCCGCCGTCGGGCGCAGCGTCCGGGGCGGGGCGGCGACGCGCGAACTCGGCGATCACCCGGCGGGTGACGGTCTGGTCGATCAGCCCGTCGCCGCGGGCGAGTCGGCGGACGGCGTCGACGAGGTCGTCGGGGTGGGTGTCCTTCAGGACGAACCCGCTCGCGCCCGCCTCCAGCGCGCCGAACACGTAGTCGTCGAGGTCGAAGGTGGTGACGACGAGGACAGCCGGGACCGGGTCGTCGAGGCCGGTGATCTCCCGGGTCGCGACGAGCCCGTTGCCACCGGGCATCCGGACGTCCATGCAGACGACGTCGGGCCGGTGTGCGCGCACCAGAGCGACGGCCTCCGGCCCGCTCGACGCCTCGCCGACGACCTCGACGTCACCGGCCAGCTCCAGGAACATCCGGAACCCGGCCCGGACCACCGCCTGGTCGTCGGCCAGCACCACCCTGATCACGCGCGTCCCCCTCCGGTCTCCGGGCCGGGATCGTGCGGGACGACCAGGCGGACCCGCCAGCCGTCGTCGCCGGTCCGGCCCGCCTCGAACGTCCCGCCGACCAGCTGTGCCCGCTCACGCATCCCGGCCAGCCCGAACCCCCGGGTGCCCGGCGCGCTGCCGGACTCCGGCGGGGTACCGCGCGCGGGGCCGTTCACCACCTCGACGGCGACCCGGCCGTCGGCGTGGGTCACGGTCACCCGGACCGGGGCGCCGGCGGCGTGCTCACGGGCGTTGGCCAGTGCCTCCTGCACCACCCGGTAGCAGGTGACGTCGGCGACCGGGGACGGCTCGCCCGGGTCCCCGCGCCGGACCAGCTCCACCGGCCCGCCCAGCTCCCGGGCCTGTTCCACGAGCCCGTCGAGCTCGGCGAGACCGGGGACCGGGGCGTCGGCCTCGGCGCCGCCCGCCCCCGGCTCCCGCAACGCTCCGACGACCAGACGCAGGTCGTGCAGGGTGCGGCGACCCTGCTCCCGCAGCCGGGACGCCGTCCGGCGCGCCTCGTCCGGGTCCCGGTCCACCAGCCGCTCGACCACCGCGGCCTGCACGACCATCGCCGACAGGTGGTGCGCGGCGACGTCGTGCAGCTCGCGGGCCATCCGCGCCCGCTCCCGGGCGACGGCGGCGTCCGCCCGTTCCCGGTACGCCGCGACGACACCGGCGGTGTGCACCCGGTCGAGCTCGGCGTAGCGACGCCGGGTCCGCAGGTACACGCCCAGCAGCAGCGGGCCGCCGTAGACCAGGACCGCCGACAGCACCTGGGCGACGACCAGCCCGGCCGCGCCGAGCAGCGCACTGTCGGACGGTCGCACCGCGATCCCGGTGAGCACCACGGTGGTCTCGACGACCGCCGCCGCGCCGACCAGGACACCGGCCCGTCGCGTCGGGAGCCGGGACCCGCAGGTGCCGGCCGCGACCGCTGTCGCCGGGCCCCGCAGGGCCGCACCCACCGGCAGCAGGACGACGTTCACCAGCTCCAGGCCGACCGTCAGCGCCAGGCAGACCGCCGGGGCGGTGCGGCGCAGCGCCAGCAGCAGGTTCTGCACGGTCACCACCCCCAGGGCCAGCGCCGCCGTGCCCGGCGCCAGGCCCAGCTCCGCGGCCGGGCCCGGTGCCAGTACCACCGGGGTGACCACCGCGAGCGTCCCGGCCGCGACGAGCACGGCCAGCGCG